>JALSGI010000386.1 GCA_026982835.1 Planctomycetota bacterium
AAAACCCCGCTGCACTTTACAGGCCGGGGGGCGGGGGGGTAGGTTATTTTTTTGGAAGCCGGAACAGAGAATGGCGCCACCGGGCCGGTTGGCGCTTCCCTACACCCACGGGGCTGCGAGTGTCATGGTCCAGAGGCCGGATTCGTTGATCCACAACCTGCCGCTGTGGATTTTGCGGTTTGTGCTGTTGCTGATCGCCGGGGCCATCGGCATCTATGCCATGTACGCCGTACCGGCCGTCTCGGGCAAGGGGCTGCTGCAACTGGTGGCCTTTGCTGCCGTGATGATCATCGCCGTGCTGACCATCGGCCTGGACATCCTGGTCCATCCCAAGAAGCTGGACACCATCACGGCGGTGTATTTCGGCTTGATCGTAGGGCTGTTTCTCACCTACGTGGCGGGACTGGCCCTGGCTCCGTTTCTGGACCTGATCGACCCGCCCAACACTTCCCTTCCCGCCGGCGGTACCACCGGGATGCCCAACCCGCTGCGGCACCCGATGTCCACCCCGCTGCGGAATGTGATTCAGCTTGTGCTGGGCATGGTGCTGTGCTACGTGTGCATCAGCTTCCTGCTGCAAACCAAGAACGACTTTCGCTTCATCATTCCCTACGTGGAGTTTGCCAAGGAGGTCAAGGGCACCCGGCCCGTGGTGGTCGATACCTCCGTGGTGATCGACGGCCGCATCGCCGACGTGGTGGAAACCAAGATCCTGGACGACCCGCTCATCATGCCCCGCTTCGTGCTGGCCGAGCTGCACGCCATCGCCGACAGTGCGGACCGGCTGCGCCGTTCCCGGGGCCGCCGCGGTCTGGACATCCTCAACCGCCTACGCAACAACCCGGAAGTGGAACTGCAAATCTACGACCGCGAGCTGCCCGAGTGGAGCGACCAGCCGGTGGACATGAAACTGGTGCTGATGGCCAAGCACCTCAACGCCCGCATCATCACCAACGACTTCAACCTGAACAAAGTGGCCCGCCTGCATGGCGTGGAAGTCATCAACTTGAACGACCTGGCCAACGCCTTGAAGCCGGCCTACCTGCCCGGCGAAGAACTGGAAGTCTATCTGGTCCGCCCCGGCGAAGAGGACGGCCAGGGGGTGGGCTACCTGGAAGACGGCACCATGGTGGTGGTGGAACAGGGGCGGGACTACCTGCACCGGCAGGTGCGGGCCGTGGTCACCAGCACGCTGCAAACCAGCGCCGGGCGGATGATCTTCGGCAAGTTCAAGGAAGAAGCAGGCCGCCCCGAGGAGAGCTCCCCCCGCGAAGAATCCCCAGGCAAACAACGCACTGCCCATCGCTCTTCCCGGCGCCGTTGATCCCCCCAGCAGCCGGCCGGTTCCAAGAACCGGCGCTATTGCATCAGTGCGGGAGCACTCGCCCACGGCCCAAGTCCTCTGGAGCGGAAGCTCCGGCGCAGGCAGCGCACGGCGCAAGTCGCAAGCCGTCTCCGTTTCTCCCCGCACTAACGTGCGGGGCTCTGGATCCCTCCAAGCCCCCAAGCCTCCACGCCCTCCGGGAGCTTACGCTCCCGGCTCGCCGGAGCTACTGCGAAGGATGCCGCGCGGTTTTCTAGCGATACTCCCACTGGCGGATATCCACAAAATGGCCCGCGATGGCCGCCGCCGCGGCCATGGCCGGAGAAACCAGGTGGGTGCGCCCCCCCTTGCCCTGGCGGCCCTCGAAGTTGCGATTCGACGTGGAGGCACACCGCTGGCCCGGCGAGAGCTGGTCGGGATTCATGCCCAGGCACATGCTACAGCCGGCCTCGCGCCACTCGAAGCCGGCTTCGCGGAAAATGCGGTCCAGCCCCTCGGCTTCGGCCTGCTGCTTCACCAGCCCGCTGCCCGGTACCACCATCGCCTGCACGCCCGGGGCCACGCGGTGGCCGCGGACCACGCGGGCCGCCTCGCGCAGGTCTTCGATGCGGCTGTTGGTGCACGAGCCGATAAACACCCGGTCGATGCGCACCTCGGCAATCGGCGTGCCCGGCTCCAGCCCCATGTACTCCAGCGCCCGGCGAGCCGACTTGCGGTCGTTTTCGTCGGGCAACTGGTCCGGGTCCGGCACCACGTCGGTGACCGAAACCACCTGGCCGGGGCTGGTGCCCCAGGTCACCTGCGGGGCCACTTCGGCCGCCTGGAACTGGATCGACTTGTCGTAGCGGGCTGCTGGGTCGGTGGGCAACTGCTCCCAGAGAGCCACGGCCCGCTCGAACTCTTCCCCCTGCGGGGCCATCGGGCGGCCGCGCAGGTAGTCGAAGGTCTTCTGGTCCGGGGCGATCATCCCGGCCCGGGCCCCGGCCTCGATGGACATGTTGCAGACGGTCATCCGCCCTTCCATCGAAAGATTGCGAAACGTGCTGCCGGTGTACTCGATCGCATAGCCGGTCCCGCCGCCGGTGCCGATGCGGCCGATGATGTAAAGAATCAGGTCCTTGGCCGTGATCCCGGGGGGCAGCTCGCCTTCGACGCGGATTTCCATCGTTTTGGGGCGGCTTTGCAGCAGGCACTGCGTGGCCAGCACGTGCTCCACCTCGCTGGTGCCGATGCCGAAGGCCAACGCCCCGAACGCCCCGTGCGTGCTGGTGTGACTGTCGCCGCAAACGATGGTCATGCCCGGCTGGGTGTAGCCCAACTCCGGCCCGATCACGTGCACGATCCCCTGCCGGGGGTCGTCCAGGTCGTAGAGCCGGATGCCGAACTGGCGGCAGTTTTCCCGCAAGGTTTCGATCTGCTTGCGGGCCACGGGGTCGGCAATCGGCAGGCTGCGATCGGTGGTGGGCACGTTGTGATCCACGGTGGCCACGGTCAGCTCCGGGCGGCGCACGCGGCGGCCGGCCAGCCGCAGCCCCTGGAATGCCTGCGGGCTGGTGACTTCGTGGACCAGGTGCAGATCGATGTAGAGGATCGTCTGCATCCCCGGCTCCTCGTGGACCACATGGGCGTCCCAGATCTTCTCGAACAGCGTTTTGGGTCCGTCGGAC
>JALSGI010000387.1 GCA_026982835.1 Planctomycetota bacterium
CTGGAGTGGAAAAGAGTATTGGTTTTGTTGGGCGCTTTCTCACAAGGGAGCTCCTCCAGCACAAACACAATAATCATTGATAGCACGCTAAACACGTACTGGGCATAAGCCCACGGAGAGCACGGCAATCATGCGCCGCTTTCTTATCGTCTCCGGGAGTTTACGCTCCCGGCTTGCCGTTTGGTATTTGAGTCGGCGCTTATTGTGACATCGGCGAGCCCCGGACTTTAGCCCGGGGAGAGCCGAATAAGTGCATTGCGTTATTTTTCTCCGCCAGCTGAAGCTGGCGGCTCGCCGATTGCAAGAAGAAACGTTTTTTCTTGCCGCGGTGCGGAAGCACCGGCGCAAGACCCAAGACCCAGACGCTGACGTGCGCACGCTCCTCCGCGGGCTTACGCCCGCAGCTCGCTGTCCAACCGCGGGCTTACGCCCGCGGCTCGCCATGCCTCCACGCCCCCACGCCTCCACCCCTCCAAGCCCTCGGCCGACTAAAGTCGGCGGCTCGCCGGGCTTCAGCCCCTTCGCCGGTCGATCAGGCGTTGGGCCTTCAGCTCGAAGCGTTCCAGCTCCCCGGGCCGGAGAGACTCCACCTCCACGGCAAGTCCCAGTCGAAGTTGCAGCTCCCGGGCGATGCGCTGGGGCTGCTGGCGGGGATCTTCCACCAGCAGCTTCATCTGGTCCAGCTCGCCGCGCCGCCACAGCTCGATGCGGAATTCGCCCAGCTCGGGAAAACTGCGCACCACCGCCTCCACCGCCGAGGGATAGACGTTCACTCCCCGGATGGTCACCATGTCGTCGGTCCGGCCCAGCACGCCTCCTTCCAGGAGGACGAAGCCCCGCTGGGGCCAGGGCCGCGGGCGGACCAGATCACCGGTTTCGTAACGCAGCAGGGGGCAACCGGCCCGGCCCAAACCGGTCAGCACCAACTGGCACAATTGCCCTTGAGGCTCCACCGGGCGGTGCGTCTTCAAGTCGAAAAACTCGGCCACGAACCACGCTTCGTTCACCAGCAGGCCCCGCGGGTGGGGAATGCCCCAGGGGCCAAGCTCCGTGGCCCCGGCATGGTCATACACCCTGGCCTGCCAGGCCTGCTCGATCCGCTGCCGCACCTCGGGAACCGACCCGCCCGGCTCCCCGGCTACGATCAGCCCTCGCACGGGCAGTTGGGCCAGGGGGAAGCCGGTCTGCCGGGCCACCTCGGCCATCCGCAGAGCGTAGGTGGGCGTGCAAAAGACCAGCGTGGCCTCCGATTCCTGCAACAGCCGAAGCCGCGCCTCGGTGGAGAGTCCGCCGCCGGGGATCGCCAGCACCCCGCGATGAACCAGGGCATCAAACGCGCTCCAGAAACCCACGAACGGGCCAAACGAAAACGCCAGCAGTGCGCGGTCCCGGGGGCCGACCTCGGCGGCGTCCAGCACCCACTGCCAGGCGTCGATCCACCACTGCCAGTCCTCGGCCGTGTCGAGAATCCGCAGCGGGCGGCCCCGCGAGCCGGAAGTCTGGTGAAAACGCACATAGCGATCCGGGGGCCAGGAGTGGTTGCGGGCCAGGTGCAGCGGGTCGTCTTGGTCCGGGAGCAGCTCTTCCTTGGTGGTGGTGGGCCAGAGGGTCAGCTGATCCAGCCCGTCCAGCCGAAGCGGACAGGAGGCCAGTTTTTCCCGGTAGAAGCGGTTCTGGGGCAGCACCCGCTCCAGCAGCCGGTTGAGGCGTTCCAACTGCCGGGCGACAAGCTGCCGGCGCGGAAACTGGTGCCATTGGTCACGCATGGCCGGGCGATCATTATGTTTCGGGGGCTGGCCCCACAGGGCCGGTGTCCCGTGCGGCCGCAGCGGCTTGCGGCTAGCTTGCCCAAGGGGAGTCGGCGTTTTCCGGACAAGGGGCATCCTCGCCGGGCAGCGGGCCGGCGGTGATCTTTCCTTCCACCTGGAGCTGAGCCGCCTGGAACGTGTTCCACAGCAGCATGGCCACGGTAAGCGGCCCCACCCCGCCGGGAACCGGGGTGAGGTAGCTGGCCACCTGCTTCACCGAGGCGAAATCCACGTCTCCCACCAGGCCCTGCTCCGTGCGATTGATTCCCACATCCACCACCACCACCCCCGGGCGAAGCATCTCGGCCCCCACCATGCCCGGGCGCCCCACGGCGGCCACGAGGATCTCCGCCTGGCGGGTGAAGCGGGCTAGGTCCGGCGTGCGGCTGTGGCAGACCGTTACCGTGGCATCGCCTCCGGCTCCCCGCTGCAGCAGCAGGTTGGCCAGCGGCTTGCCCACGATCTGGCTGCGGCCCAGCACCACCACGTGCCGCCCCGCGGTGGGAATCTTGTAGTGATGCAACAGGCGGAGGATTCCTGCGGGCGTGCAGGGGACGAAGCGCGGGGTGCCCTGGACCAGCAGCCCTACGTTCTCCGGATGGAACCCATCCACGTCCTTCTGCGGATCCACGTGGCGCAGCACCACCTGGGTGTCGATGTGCTCGGGCAAGGGCAACTGCACCAGGATGCCGTGCACGGCCCGGTCGGCGTTCAGCTCCGCGATGACTTCCAAGAGGCGCTCTTGGGGGGTGTGCTGGGGCAGTTCCACCAGACGGCTTTCCAGGCCCGCTTTGCGGCAGGCCCGTTGCTTCTTGCCCACATAGACGCGGCTGGCCGGGTCTTCTCCCACCAGCACCGCGGCCAGGGTAGGCACCACTCTGTGCTGCGAAGACCAGGCGGCCACCTGTTCTGCAAGCTGACTTCGCAGCTGGGCCGCCAGCTTTTTGCCGTCCAGAACCGTCGCGGTCACGGCTTTGCGTCCTTTCCTTGCAGGGGGGACCCTTCAATGTGAAAGATATTTGCGTTCTCGTCCAGCGGCCCGTGGCTGGTGAGTGCGAGAATGGGCGTTTGTGCTGGTGCTGGGGTTTCTCCCCCCGCTTACGCGGAGGGCTCTTGGTACGCGGGGGGCTCTCCGCCTTGGCGAGCCCTGGGCTTTAGCCCGGGGAGAGCCAAGAAAAAACG
>JALSGI010000388.1 GCA_026982835.1 Planctomycetota bacterium
GGGTGTGAAGAGCGTGATGCTGCACCCGCTGCGCTCGGCCCTGACCGTGCTGGGCATCTTCATCGGTGTTTCCAGCGTCATCTGGCTGCTGGCCATCGGCGAAGGGATCAGCCGCAAGGCCCAGGAACAGATCGCCAGCCTGGGAGCGGAAAACATCATCATCCGTTCGGTCAAGCCCCCGGTGGAGCAACTGGTGGGGGTGCGCGGGCCGATCCCCTACGGCATCACCCGGGACGACTACCAGCGGCTGCTCTCCCTGCCGGCGGTGGAGCAAGTGGTGCGCGTGCGCGAAATCCGCCGTACTTTCATCGCCGGACCGTACAAGATGGACGGGCGTCTGGTGGGCTGTGATCCGGAGTACATGGAACTGGCCCATCTGGAACTGCAACAGGGGCGCTTCATCACGTACATGGATCTGGCCACCTACGAAAACGTCTGCGTGCTGGCGGCCGAATCGGCCCGGCAGCTCTTCCCCGGCCAGAACCCCATTGGCCAGACCGTCCGCAGCGACGACAAGTACTACGTGGTGGTGGGCGTGATGAAGCCCCGAACCCCCTCGGCCGGCATCGGCGGCTCGTTGGCGGCCGAAGACTACAACTACGACGTCTATATCCCCATCACCACGCTCTGGAAGCGCGTGGGCGACCTGATCGTCCGCGCCCAGCCGGGCAGTATCGAGGGGGAGATCGTCGAGCTGTCGCAGGTGACCATCCGCGTCAGCGACCTGGAGGTGGTGGAACAAGTGGCCGCCATCGCCACCGACGTGATGGCCCGGCACCACAAGTGGACCGATCACGCCGTCGTGGTCCCCAAGGAGCTGCTCCGCCAGGCCCAGAATACCAAGATGCTGTTTATGATCTTCATGGGTCTGATCGCCGCCATCTCCCTGGTGGTGGGCGGCATCGGCATCATGAACATCATGCTGGCCACGGTTACGGAACGCACCCGCGAAATCGGCATCCGCCGCGCCCTGGGAGCCAAGCGCATCGACATCATCTTCCAGTTCCTGGTGGAAACCGTCGTGCTTTCGGTGGCCGGAGGGCTGACCGGCGTGCTTGGCGGCCTGACCTGCCGCCCCCTGATGGCCCTGATCCGAACCGGCATCGAGCACTGGATGGGCGAATCCTTCGCCGCCTTGCCCGAAGTGATCCGCACCGTGGAGCCGGTGGTGGTCCCCGGCTCCATCCCGCTGGCCTTCGGCATCAGTGTGGCCGTGGGGGTGATTTTCGGGCTGTATCCGGCTTACCGGGCCGCGGCCATGGACCCGGTGGAAGCCCTACGGCACGAGTAGCTTCCCTGGCTCCAAAGGCAGCCCTTTATGCCCCCGCCGCAGGAGGAGCCTACGCTTCGGCCAGCAGCTCGGGCCAAAGCGCGTCGGAAACCAGCAAGCCCCGGCGGCTCAGTCGCAAGGTCCCTCCGCACTCTTCCAGGAAACCTTCTTCCACAAAGCGGCGAAGCGTCTCCCCGGCCAGTTGCCAGGGAGAGGTGCCCCAACGCCGGCCAAACGCCCCCACGTCCACCCCCGCCGTAGTGCGCAGGGCCAGCACCAGCGCTTCGCGCATCCGCAACTGCGGCGAAAGCCGCTCGCTTTGCCACACCGGCGAGCGGCCTGCAAGCACCCGGCGCAGGTAGGTGCTGGTGCTGGGGTGATTGGTCTGCCGCGTGCCCTGGTAGTGCCGGGCGGCCCCCGGCCCCCAGGCGTGGTAGTCGTCGCAGTGCCAGTAATTGAGATTGTGCCGGCACAGATAGCCTGGCCGGGCGAAGTTGGAAACTTCGTAATGCTCCCACCCGGCGGCAGTGAGCCGCTGGATGGCTTCCAGGTACATGGCCGCCTGCACTTCCTCGACCACCTCGTGCAGCTTGCCGTGATGCCGCAGCGACCAGAACCACGTGCCGCGTTCGATGGTAAGCCCATAGAGCGAAACGTGCTGCGCCCCGCTGGCCTGCACGGCCTCCAGCTCCTGTCGCCACTGGGAAAGTGTTTCGCCCGGGGCGGCGAAGATCACGTCCAGCGACAGCACCAATCCGGCCTCAAGCACCCGATCGATGGCCCGGCGGATCTGCTGCGGCTGGTGGTCCCGATCCAGCCGGCGGAGCTTCTCAGGGCGAAACGACTGCACGCCCAGGCTGATCCGCGTCACACCGTACCCTTGCAGCAGTCGCAACCACGCGGGCGAGACATCCTCGGGATTGGCCTCCACGGTCCATTCCGCCCCCGGGGCGATTCGGAAGCGGCTGTGGATAAGCTCCAACAACTGCTCCATCCCCGGCAGCGAAAGCCGGCTGGGCGTGCCACCGCCAATGTAGAGGGTCTCTAGCGGCGCATCGTTCCGGGTCCAACGGGCTTCCTGCCCGTAGGCTCGCAACAGCCGCGGCTCCCATTCCCGGTGGCCCACCACCACGGCAAAGTTGCAATAGCCGCAGCGATGGCGGCAAAACGGCACGTGGACGTAAAGGCTGCGGGCGGCCCCTTGAGCAAGCGGGATCGGCTCTTGGGGTAGTGGTGCTTCGGTTTGGGAATCGGCGTGGTTCATTGGTGGCGGTGCCATCGGGCGGCTTTGCGTGCCGGAACGAACGGCCCGGGCGATTGCGGTTCTCCACTGGTCGAAACCCGCAGTTCGCCGTTTGGTGCAAGAATCGGCGTTTGCTCTTGCATCGGCAAGCCCCGGGCTTTAGCCCGGGAAGAGCACGGCAATCATGCGTCGCTTTCTTATCGTCTCCGGGAGCTGACGCTCCCGGCTCGCTGTTCTCCGCCAGCTGAAGCTGGGTACGTGTTTAGCGTGCTATCAAAGACCATGTGCTGGATGAGTTCGCTTATGAGTAAACGCCCAACAAAACCAGCACTCTTTTCCGCTGCTTCGGCTCGGCCGTGACCTCGCCCTCCCATTTGTGGCATTTGCGTTTCTTCTTGCCCCGGAGCGGAAGCTCCGGGAGGGCGAACCTCCTGGTGAGCCGCAGGTCCACTCTGGGCGTTGCTTTCTTC
>JALSGI010000389.1 GCA_026982835.1 Planctomycetota bacterium
TTGTCGATGTTCAACTCCCCCTGGTTGTTGCGGGCGATGAGGTATCGCTTACAGGCCTCGATGTCGATCAGGAAGGCGCGATACTGGCGGCGGGAAAGGTCTTCCACGTTCACCGGCCGGTTGGAGAATCGGGTCTGGCGGCTCTCGCCATGCCCACGCAAGTCCGGCACCAGCACGGCGAACCCTTGTCGCTGCAAGTACACGGCCAGCGGGTGGAAGTCGGCCCGGGAACCGCGCAGGTTGTGGATCATCAGCACCGGCACGGCGTCCTTCCCCTGCGTGCTGCGATAATAGGTGGCCACCAGGATCATCCCGTCCTTGGTGGGAATACGCACGGTTTGCGGCTTGGGCACCTGGGGGGTCCGCTGGGCCTTGGCCAGGGGGAGTGCGGCACTTGCACTCCAGAGGACACTTCCCACGAGCAGCAACGAGATTTGCCGGATCATGGCCTTCTCCACCAACAGAGGTTCACTGCACCCTTTCTATGCTCCTACGGGGCAGCCGGGGTTGTCAAGCTGAGAGGCCGAAAGGGATACCCGGCGTGGAGCTTCACTTCCTGCCCGGCTTGCGGTTCCCGGGGCCCGGCAAGCTAAGGCCCGGCTTTTCCCGGCGGCGGCACGGCCTGGGGGCCCAGCTTGCCTTCCAGCCAGCGGCGATGTACCCGGGCCACGTACCACATGTAGTGGGGAGCCAGGCGGCATTGGATCGCCTGATCCAAGTGTTTTTTGGCCTGGGGGATGTCGCCGTGCACTTCGTAGTACAGGCCCAGGTACAAGTGGGCGTAGAAGCGCCGCAGTCGCATGGCACGCTGAGAAAGAGGGCGGCCTTGGGAGTCGTTTTTCTCTTTTAGCCGATCCAGCACCTGCTGCGGGGTGCCCCGGCCGGCAAACAACCGGTACACCTCTGGCAGCGGCACGCGGGGGTCGCGTCCCGGGGGGAACAGCCGCTTGCGCGCTTCTTGGTGGCCACGGCTTCGAGCGACGCACAGATAGTGCCACACGGCGTTTTCCACGTCGGCGGCGTCCACTTGCAAGTAGAGCTCGAACTGCCGGGCTCCCTGCTCGTATTGGCCCACGTAGTAGCAGGCGATCCCCCGCTGCCAGTGCCCGGGCCGGCGTTGCGGGTCCAGCCGGATGGCCCGATCAAACTCCCCCAAGGCCTCCTTGACTTTCCCCTGGTGAAACAACACGCTCCCCAGCAAGTCGGCATAGTCGGCATTGCGGGGGTGCTTTCGAGCCAGGAGCCGGGCGTCGGGCTCGGCGGCGTGGGGTTGGGCCAGGATCAGGTGGGCCTGGATCCTCAGCCGCCGCGCGGCGTCGTCCTGGGGGTGGCGTTTCAGGTGGCCATCCAGCAGCGCCAAGGCTTGCTTCGCCTGGCCTGCCCGCAGCAACCGGGTCGCCTGGGAAGGGGGTTCCTGGGGGGAACTCTCGGGCTGCTGGGCCGCTGCCGGGAGTGCCCCCAGCACACATGCCCACCCCAGCACCACGTGCGCCCACTTCCATGCGCGTCCTGGCTTGCTCATGACGAGGGTTTCTTTCGTTGGCAGGGGCATACCGCCGCCGAATCAGGCAAACGCTTCCCGAAGCCGTTGCATCCATTTCCGGCACGCCTGGCGAGGATCCTCGCGCTCTTCGTACTCCAGCACGATGTAGCCGCGGTAGCCTGCTTTGCGGAGGATTTGGGCCACGCGGGCGAAATCGCTCGGCACTCGCTTGCGCCCGGCAAACGTGATGGAAACCTTCACCTGCACGTTCACCGCGTAGGGAGCCATGCGGGCCATGTCGCGGTAAGCCTCTTCTTCGCTGGGGCTGCCGTGCAGGTTGCCCGTGTCCAGGTTCACTCCCAGCCAGGGGCTCTTGACGTCCCGAACCAGGGCCAGCAGGCCGTCGATGCGAGTGGTCAGCCCGCCGTGGTTCTCCAAGGCCAGGAACACCCCGTGCTCCCCGGCGTACTGGCAACATTCTTCCATCGCCTGCACGGCCAGGCGGTGGGCCTCCTGGACCGGTTGCCCGTTGCGGGGGCGGCCCGAAAAAATCCGAATCACCGGCGCGCCCATCGCCGCGGCATGGTCCACCCAGGTCTTCACCAGTTGGATTTGCTTGCGGCGTTGTTCTCCGGGTGGGTAGCAGAAATCATTGCCCACGGCGGTGCCGGAGATGTCCAGTCCCAGCGTGAAGCTGAGGGCTTTGAGTCGGTTGAGATACTCGGGCGTGACCGGCTGAGGGAAGTAGTAGGAGGTCAGCTCGGTTCCTTCCAGTTGCAGCTGGGCGCAGTAGCGGATGAAGTCCTCCAAGGTCATCGGAGCGTTTTTCCCCCGGAGGAGGTTGCGAAAGCTGTATGCGGCCAGGGAGAACTTGAACTTGGGCCGGCCCGATCGGGCAATGGGTTCCCGGGCGGTTGTTTTCCGCCCGGGCAATCCCCAGCATCCGGCGGCCAACCCACCGGCCAGGCCCAGGTGAAGAAAACGGCGTCGGTGCAGAGAGTTCATAGCGGGCTCCCGTTGCAAGCAGGAACGATCTGGGCGAGCCGTTGATTTCAGACTAAAACGAACCCACTGGATTGCAAGCGCTTTTGCCCGGCCGCGCCCTGGGGAAGGGTATCTCCGGTGGGCAGCAGGGCCAGGAAGGGAGCGGCAGGGATTGCTTGACGAAAAAATCGCAACAAAGAGCGCTTTCGACTTGGACGGTGCCGGGAGTTTCTGCTGGAGGAGGGCTTGCTGCGGGGAAACTTGAGGGCGAGCCCCGGCTTCAGCCGGGGGAGAGCCGGGACCGATACCCACTCTTCTGCCCTGGAATGTTCGGATTGGCGCTAGGCGGGAGCTTTTTCTCTGGGAGTTTCCCCACCCGGCTCGGCGGCGGCTTGTTCTTCCTGAGGCCGTCCCAGGAACAGCTCCTCCGGCAGAAAGACCACCAGGCCCAGCAGCATCAGCGCCGAGTAGGCCACCTGGCCCGTGGCCAGGGCGATGGAGAACCAGA
>JALSGI010000390.1 GCA_026982835.1 Planctomycetota bacterium
CCCTCGATGCCGCAGGTGGAATGGGAGCCGGTGCCTGGGGGGCCGTTGGTGGAGCCGGTGCCGGCACCCGGGGCCGGAGGGCCCTAAAGCTGCCGCTGCTGCCGGGAGCGGCGGGACTATTGCACAGGCGGACAAAAGGGCCGTTTTTCTCGGGTTTTGGGCGATTTTTCGCCGTCGAAGCGCTCTGGTCCAACCGGGGCCGATCTGCGAAAATAAGGGGTGTATTTGCTATCTGGAAAACCGAAAACCAACGAGCCTGCGATGAACGAAGTACCTCGCGACGCCTCCACCCCCCAGCCCCAACCCAACCCCGCAGCCAAGGCCGAATACACGGCCGAGGACCTGCAGCTGCTCTCCGACCGCGACCACGTGCGGGAGCGGTTCGGCATGTACATCGGCGACAACTCCGTGGCCGGGTTCCATCACCTGGTCTATGAAGTGGTGGATAACTCCATCGACGAGGTGATGGCCGGCTATGCCCACAACATCTGGGTCACCGTGCACGCCGACGGCTCGATCACCGTGGAAGACGACGGCCGGGGGATTCCCGTGGAACCCCACCCGCAGCTCTCCCAGGACGCCGGCCGGGAGGTCTCCACGCTGGAAGGCGTGATGACCGTGTTGAAGTTCGGCGGCAAGTTCCAGAAGGGGGCCTATCAGACCTCCGGCGGGCTGCACGGCGTGGGCGTGACGGTGGTCAACTTCCTCTCCGAGTGGTGCGAGGTGGAAGTCCGCCGCGGCGGCTACGTCTATCAGCAGGAATACGTCCGCGGCATCCCCCAGGGGCCGGTGCAGCGGGTGGGTACCACCACCCGCACGGGCACCAAGACCACCTTCAAGCCCGACCCGCAAATCTTCCCCAACCTCAAGTTCAACTACGACATCCTCTACAAGCGTTTGCAGGAACTGGCGTTCTTGAACCGCGGGGTGCGCATCCACTTCAAGGACCAGCGCTCCGGCGACGCCGAGGAGTTTTACTACCAGCGGGGCATCGTCGAGTTTGTGGAGCACTTGAACCGCCCCAGCAACACCCTGCACAAGGACGTGATCTACTTTTCCGGCGAGCAGGACGGGGTGGGCTACGAGATCGCCCTGCAATACACCGACGAGTACACCGAAAACCTGCACGCCTACGTGAACAACGTGGCCACCAACGAGGGAGGGACGCACGTCTCGGGCTTTCGCTCCGGGCTGACGCGCACCTTGAACAACTACGGCCGCAAGGAGAACCTGTTCAAGAACCTCGTGCCCAGCGGTGAGGACTTCCGCGAAGGGCTCACCGTGGTCATCTCGGTGCGACACCCCCATCCGCAATTCCAGGGCCAGACCAAGTCCAAGCTGGGCAACAGCGAGGTGGAAGGGATCATCGCCTCGGCCGTGGGGGAGCACCTGGGCCGCTACCTGGAAGAACACCCCAAGACGGCTCGCACCATTGTCCAAAAGGGCATCCTGGCCGCCGAGGCCCGCGAGGCGGCACGCAAGGCCCGCGCCCTGACCCGCGAACGCAAAGGCGCCCTTTCCGGCGGCGGGTTGCCGGGCAAGCTGCGCGACTGCACCAGCAAGGAAGTGGAAAAGTGCGAGCTGTACCTGGTCGAGGGGGACTCGGCCGGCGGCAGCGCCGAAGGGGGCCGCCTGCGGGAGTACCAGGCCATCTTGCCGCTGCGGGGCAAGATCATCAACGCCTACAAGAGCCGCGAGGACAAGGTCCTTTCCAACGAGGAAATCCGCAGCATGATCCAGGCCATCGGCGCCGGCATCGGCGAGGAGATGAACCTGGACAAGCGCCGCTATAACAAAATCGTCATCATGACCGATGCCGACGTGGACGGCTCCCACATCCGCACCCTGCTGCTGACCTTCTTCTACCGGCAGATGTATCCGCTGATCGAGGCCGGACACGTCTATATCGCCCAGCCCCCCCTGTACCGCGTGCGGCAGAAAAACAAGGTCTATTACGTGCAAACCGAAGAGGAGATGAAGGCCCAACTGCTCCAGCTGGGCCTGGCCGACGCGGTGCTGGAGATCGAGGGGGGGCGAACCATTTCCGGCGAGCAGATGGAGCGGCTCTGCCAGGTGCTTTCCGACATGGAAGAGGCCATCGTGGCCCTGGAACGCCGGGGGATTTCGCTGCGGGCCCACGCCGCCCGGCAAAACCCCCAAAGCGGCCGCCTGCCGGTCTATCACGTCTTCTACGGCACCGAGGAGCACTGGTTCACCACCCGGGCGGAGCTGGAAGAGTTCCTTCGCCGCCAGGAGAGCCAAAGCGGCCGCGCCCTGGAAGTGGCCGACGAACGCAACGGAGAACCCCAAGCCCAGCAGCAAGGCCCCCGGCTGCACATCGTCGAGCTGCACGAGGTGCGCTCCATCAACGAGGGACTGCGGCAGTTGGCCGAGTTGGGCTTCGCGGTGCAGGATCTTATCCCGCAGCATCGCACCGGCGTGCAGGAGCCGCCGTTCAAGCTCCGTAAAGGGGAAGCGGTAACTCCGCTTGAGGACCTGCGGCACCTGCCGGCGGCGGTACGGGCCGCAGGGGAAAAGGGACTGCAAATCACCCGCTTCAAGGGCCTGGGCGAAATGAACGCCGAGGAGCTGCGCGAAACCACCCTCGACCCGCAAAACCGCACCCTCTGCCAGGTGACGATGGAAAGCGCCGGGGAGGCCGACGAGTTGTTCCGCACGCTGATGGGCGAGAAGGTCGAGCCGCGGCGCGAGTTCATCGAAAAGCACGCCTTGGAAGTGACCAACCTGGACGTGTAGCGCGGCCTGCACCGTGCGGCCTGCGCCGTGCGCCGGTGCTTCCGCACCGCGGCGAGAATAAGCGCATCCGTTATCGTCGGCGAGCCGCCAGCTTCAGCTGGCGGAGAACAGCGAGCCGGGAGCGTCAGCTCCCGGAGACGATAAGAAAGCGGCGCATGATTGCCGTGCTCTCCGTGGGCTTACGCCCACGGCTCGCGGCTGCAAGAACCAACG
>JALSGI010000391.1 GCA_026982835.1 Planctomycetota bacterium
AGCCGATACGGTTTCTCCCCGCACTCACGTGCGGGGCTCCTCAAGACTCAAGACCCACGACCCAAGACCCAGACACTAACGTGCGGGGCTCTGTATCCCTCCCAAGCCTCCAAGCCCCCAAGCCTCCACCGCTTCCCGCGGCTGAAGCTGCGGGCTCGCCACGCCCTCAAGCCACCACGCCCCCACGCCGCCAAGCCCTCCCCGAGCCGAACAGCGCCTGCATGCAGATTTGCGACCAGGTTTCAAACTCGTGGGCCTGGTGCAGCAACTGCTCGGCGGGGGCAAAGCCGCAGTCGAGCAGATCGTTTTCCCGGGGGCGGACGGCCTGGGGCGAATCCACCTCCACCAGGCTCACCACGCCCAGATGCACCCGGCCCACCGGCGTGGCGTCGTCGTTGATCAGGCCCACGGTCTGCACCGGGTAGGGGCGGTCCAGGAGCACTTCTTCCTCGATTTCCCGGCGGCGTCCGGCTTCAAAGGGGCTTTCGCCGCCGATGGTGTCCACCGGGTTGATGTGTCCGCCCACGCCCACGCTCCGCAGGGCGTGCAGGCGGCGCTCGCCCTGGCCGGTGCCGCGGCGGTAGTGGAACAGGTGCGGCTCGCCCGCGGCAGAACCGCGCCAGCAGAACAGCACGTAGGGAATCAGCTGCTTGTAGCCGGGGTCTTCCTCCACCTGGCCGCGGGGAAGGAAGCGAAGCACCTCCGGATCGAGCAGCCCCGGCAAGTACCGCTCCACCTGGGCACAAAAGCCCTGGAAAAGCCCTAGGGCGTGCAATACATCCGTGGGCACCACCAGCACCAACTCCTGGGGATTCACCTGCGGCTCCTTGTGGCTTGCGGTTCGTTCCTCCCCGGCCGGACTACGCCCCGAATGTAGCAGTTTCTTCCGCCGGGAGAAGCAATCCGTTGGGAGGCGGAAAGGATTTCGCTCTCTTGCCGGTTGCGTGGGGAACCCTGCCTGGCGATTGCCAAGCCGAGGGCAATCGAGTATGTTTTCCACCAACCGAAGAATTGTCACCCTGGGCCGGCAAAATTGCCGGTCGATTCGTGCAACGGGTAAAAGCCCCTCCAGCAACAAGGAGACACTCTGATGGCCTACACCTTGCCCGAGTTGCCCTACGCCTACGACGCCCTGGAGCCGTACATCGACGCCCGCACGATGGAAATCCACCACACCAAGCACCACCAGGCTTATATCAACACGGTGAACAAGGCCCTGGAGGGGACCGCCTGGGCCGACAAGGCGGTGGAGGAAGTCATTTCCCAGCTGGACCAGATTCCCGAGGACATCCGCACCACGGTGCGGAACCACGGCGGCGGGCACGCCAACCACTGTCTGTTCTGGACCGTGATGACTCCCAACGCCCCCGGCGCCCCCAGCGGCAAGCTGGCCGAGGCGATCGACTCCACCTTCGGCAGCTTCGACAACTTCAAGGAGCAGTTCACCAAGGCGGCCGTGGGCCGTTTCGGCAGCGGCTGGGCCTGGCTGAGCGTCACCCCGGAGAAAAAACTGGTGGTGGAAAGCACCCCCAACCAGGACAGCCCGCTGATGCACGGCAACACGCCCATCCTGGGCATCGACGTCTGGGAACACGCCTACTACTTGAAGTACCAGAACCGGCGGCCGGAGTACGTGGGCAACTTCTACAACGTGATCAACTGGGAAGAGGTGGCCCGGCGACTGGACCAGGCCCTGGGCTAGCCTCTGCCCGCGTAGCAAAAGACAGCCCACCAGCGAGCCGCGCACCGTCGGCCCGCGGAGGAGCGTGCGCACGAGAGTGCGGGGGTCTTGGGTCGTGGGTCTTGAAGGAGCGTGCGCACGAGAGTGCGGGGAGAGACGGAATCGGCTTGCGGCCTGCGCCGTGCGCTGCCCGCGCCGGAGCTTCCGCTCCAGAGGACTTGGGTCGTGGGTCTTGGGTCTTGAGGTGGTGCTTCCGCACCTGTGCGAGAAAAAGCGTTTATTCTTGCAAACGGCGAGCCGCCGACTTTAGTCGGCGGAGGAAAACAACCAAATGCGTTTTTTCGGCTCTCCCCGGACTGAAGTCCGGGGCTCGCCAGATGCAAGAACAACTGCCGATTCTTGTTCGTCACGGCGAGCCCCGAGCTTCCGCTCGGGGAGGGCTTGGGGGGTGGAGGCTTGGAGGCGTGGCGAGCCGCCGGCGGTTGGCCAGCCCCCGGCGGGCGGTTCTTTGGAGAAAAAGGGGCCAGGCTGTGGTACACTTCTTTCCGGAGTGTCCTTCGCTTCGTGCCTGAGCCCACGTTGCCATGCCTGACCAGAAACAAATCGTGCGGCAGTGGATGCTGATCCGGCAACTGTGTCGCAGCCGCCAGGGACTGAGCGTGGAGGAGCTTGCCCGGCGATTCGGCGTGAGCACCAAAACGATCCGCCGCGACCTGAGCTTGCTGGAATCGGTAGGCTTTCATTTCCAGCGCCGTCGCGGCCCGCACGGCAAGCAGTGGTGGAACCTGGCCCACCCCCCGGAAACCAACCTGGTGGAGTTCACCCTGGATGAGGCCATCGTGCTGCACCTGGTGCGTCCCTTGCTGGAGGGGCTGTCCGGCTCTTTTCTCTGGGAGGCGGCTCAGGACCTGTTCAAAAAAGTGGACGGCATGCTTTCCACCGACACTACGGCCGAGTTTCTGCCCAAGCTCTCCGAGCTGCTGCTGGCCATTCCGGTGCGGCGGCCGGGCAAGACCGACTGGGAGATCATGGACGCGGTCTGGGTGGCCCTGGAGGACCAGTGGGTGCTGGAGATGGATTACCAGTCGCTGCGGGCCGCGCGCCCCCGGCGCTACCGGGTGCACCCTTATGCGGTGGTGATCTACCGGGGGGCGTGGTACCTGGTGGCCTACTCGGAGCACCACGGGGAGAAACGCCATTTCAAGCTGGACCGCGTGGCCTGGGCGCAGCGGACGGACGAAAAGTTCCACCGCGACCCCAACTTCGACGTCCGCGCCCACCTGGCCG
>JALSGI010000392.1 GCA_026982835.1 Planctomycetota bacterium
CTTTCCCGGGAGGCGGTGCGGGAGGTGGATCGCCGGGCCATCCAGGAGCTGGGCATCCCGGGCGTGGTGCTGATGGAAAACGCCGGTCGGGCCGCAGCCGAACTGGTCTGCCGCGTGCGCCCCCGGGATGCTTCCAGGCCCGTGGTGATCCTCTGCGGCCGGGGCAACAACGGCGGGGACGGGCTGGTGGTGGCCCGGCACTTGCAAATCGCCGCCGTGCCGGTGGTGGTGATTCTGCTGGCTCCCGGCCAGGCGCTGCGAGGCGATGCGGCGGTGAACCTGCACGTGGTCCGCCGCGCCAGGATTCCGCTACATGAACTTACCCCAGGGCAATCGCTCGATGAATTGCTTGCCCCGCTGCAAGAAGCCTCGGTGGTGGTCGATGCCCTGCTGGGCACGGGGGCCACGGGCGATCCTCGCTCCCCTTACGCCGAGGCTATCCAGGCGGCCAACCGTGCTCGGTGCGTGCGTGTAGCGATCGACCTGCCCAGCGGATTGGACTGCGAGACGGGCCGCGTGGGCCGGCCGTGTTTTCGGGCGCATCACACGTGCACTTTCGTGGCTCCCAAGCGGGGCTTTGCCGCTCCGGAGGCGCAAGAGTACCTGGGGCAAGTGGAGGTGGCCTCCATCGGCGTGCCGCCGTGGCTGGTGGAGGAAGTGGCTTCGGCGTGAAAAACCTGCAGCCTCCTTTGTTGAAATCCCTTCCTCCCCACCGGACAATGAAACGCAACCCAAGTCCGCAATCTGCTGCTTTCTGATTGCGGGAAAGTGCTCCGCCCCTTTGTGCTTGCCAGGAGGGAGGTTCTCATGCGCTGGTGTACTCTGTTGCTGCTGGTTGGCGTGCCGCTTGGGCTTTTGGGAGCGGATGTTGCTCTGGCCGGAAAAGAGTTCCAGGCCGGCTTTGCCAAGGTGGATATCACGCCCACGGAGCCGCTGCGACTTTCCGGCTACTCCAACCGCAAGGAGCCTTACCAGCGGATCGAGCAAAAGCTGTGGGTGCGGGCGATGGTGGTGCGGCCCCCCGGGGGCAAACCGCATGCCCTGGTGGCGGTGGACACAATCGGCGTGCCCGGGAGCCTGACGGCTCGCGTGGCCGCCGAAGCCCAAAAGCGGTTTGGTATTCCTCGGGCTGCGCTGGTGCTGGCCTGCAGCCACTCGCACACCGCGCCGCAGCTTGCCGGGGGAATCCCCAACATGTACCAAAAGCCGCTTACGCCCCAGGAAAAAGCGGCCATGCAGCGCTACACTCGCCGGGTGGGGGACGCGGTGCTGGAGGCCATCGCGCAGGCCCTGGGGCGGATGCAGCCGGCCAGTTGGGCCTGGGCGCAGAGCCGGGCCACGTTTGCCGTCAACCGCCGTCTGGTCGAGAACGGCCGCTACCGGGGGTTTGGCGTCAATCGCCAGGGGCCGGTCGATCACGCCCTGCCGGTGCTGGCCGTGCGCAGCAAGCAAGGGAAGTTGCTGGGCGTGGTGTTCAACTACGCCTGCCACTGCACCACGCTGGGGCCGCAGCACAACTTTGTTTGCGGGGACTGGGCCGGCTATGCCTCGCAGTTTCTGGAACAGCGCCACCCGGGCATTGTGGCCGTGTGCACGATCGGTTGCGGGGCCGATGCCAATCCCGAGCCGCGTACCGGGCTCAACTACGCCAAGCAGCACGGCACGGAACTGGCCGACCAGGTGGACGCCCTGCTCCGGCAAGCCAAAGCGTGGAAGCCCTTGCCGGGGGAGATTCGCAGTGCGTTTGCCCCGGCCGCCTTGCCCTTTGAAGAACACGACGAAGCCTACTACCGCCAGCGGCTCAAAAATCCCCGGCCGGTGGTGCAGCGGCACGCGGCCCACATGCTGCAACTGCTGGCCCAGGGCCACCTGCCCCGAAGCTACCCCTGCCCGGTGCATGTGTGGCGCGTGGGTGATTTGGGGCTGGTGTTCCTGGGCGGAGAGGTGGTGGTGGACTACGCTCTGCGGCTCAAAAAAGAGCTGCCCGGGGTGGTGTGGATCAGCGGCTACTGCGACGACGTGTTTGCCTACGTGGCCAGCCGCCGCGTGATCGCCGAAGGGGGCTACGAGGTGGACTTTTCGATGGTGTTTTACAACCAGCCCGGTCGCTGGAAGCCGGAAGTGGAGGAGGTGCTGGTGGGCACGGTGCACCGGTTGTGGAAGCAGCTGCGGTAGCGGCTTGCGGCGTCGTGGGTCTTGGGTTGTGGGTCTTGGGAACACAGAGCCCCGCACGTTAGTGCGGGGAGAACGGCGAAAGATGGGCTGCGGCTTGCGCCGTGCGCTGCTGCGCAGGGAGCTTCCGCTCCAGGGCAAGAAAGGGCTGATACATGATCGGCGAGCCGGGAGCTTTGTACGTGTTTAGCGTGCCAGCACAAGAGGAAGCGCCCCCAGAGCAAAAGAGTTGATTTTTGTCCGGCGAGCCGCGTGCGTGAGCACGCGGTTGCTGCGGTTTGTGGTCGTTGCTACGCCGGCCAACCGCCGGCTTACGCCGGCGGCTCGCCGTTGCAAGAATCAAAGCAAGTCCACCAAGTACGTTGTTTTCCACAAAACACGCTTTTTCCTGCCCGGTGCGGAAGCACCGAGTCAAGCGTCCACATGCTAGCTGGCTAAACAGGTACGGAGCTTTAGCTCCCGGAGGCGGGCGTAACGAAGAACACCATCCTGTACCAAGAGCTGCTATGAAGACTGCCGCCGTTGTCTTGTTGTCCGTGTTTCTTTTGCTGCCGGTTTCCGCCGCGGGGGCCGAGCAGCCGCTTGAGGTGGGCTTCGCCAAGGTGGAAATAACGCCCAAGGAGAAAGTGCGGCTGGTGGGCTACGCGGTGCGCAAGGAGGCGACGGACAAAGTCGTGCAACCGCTTTGGGCCCGGGCCATGGTAGTGCGTCCCCGGGACGGTCGTCTGCGGGCCTTGGTGACGCTGGACCTGGTGGGCGTGCCGGGAGTGCTGACCCGCCGCGTGGCTCGGGTCA
>JALSGI010000393.1 GCA_026982835.1 Planctomycetota bacterium
TTACCCCACCCCGCACCCCGGCAGGGGTGCCAGAAACAAGGACCGTTTTGCCCTCTGGCATCCCTTCGGGATGCTAAAGGACAAGGAAAAACGCTGCCTTCCGGGGGTCTGACGACCCCCGGCTATAAGAGTGCGACGCCTGCGGCGTCGGTCCTCCGGCTGCTAGCTGGCTAAACACGTACCCGCCTGAAGTTGGCGGCTCGCCAAAGCGAGAAAAAACGCCGACTCGTGCACCAAACCAGCCAGCCGAGAGTGCAAGCTCCCGGTTGCTCGAAACGAAGCATCGATCGGTACGGTTCAAAACAAACCGCGTGCTGACGCACGCGGCTCGCCAAGCCCCCAAGCCTCCAGGCCTCCAAGCCCTCCCCCCGCTAACGCGGGGGGCTCTTGGGCTCTCCGCCGACTGAAGTCGGCGGCTCGCCGTGACGGGCAAGAATCGACGCTCGCTCTTGCTTCGGCGAGCCCCGGGCTTTAGCCCGGGGAGAGCCGGAAAAAGACGGCGTTGTCGATCATCTCCGCCAGCTGAAGCTGGCGGCTCGCCGATTTGAGAATTAACGCTTGTTCCGGCTCCGGAGCGGCAGCTCCGGCGCACGGCGCAAGCCGCACGCCGATTCTCCCGGGCGTCTTGGCGCTTGGAGCGGCGTGTGTTTTGATGGCGTTGCCGGGCCGCGGCGCAAGGTGAAGGTTCTTGCGGCGCTGGCGGCGCCCCCCCTGCCGATCCCTCCCTGGTAGCAAGGAGCCCTGACAATGAGCCGCCCCGAACAAGCCGCCCCCGCCGTGTCGCTCACCCCCGAGGAAGGCTGGCACTGCCTGCACCTGTTTTACCGCTGGGACCGCCGGGTGCTGCACGGCCTGGGGGAGCAGCAGCGGTTCGACGGCAAGGAAGAGCTGCGCACGCTGCTTTCGGCCCAAGGGGACGACGCCCCGCAGCGGTTGCAGCTTTCGGTGGTGGCCGGGCACAAGGCCGACTGGGCGCTGCTGCTGCTGGACCCCGATCCCCTCAAACTCGACGCGGTGCACCAGCAGGTGATGAGCAGCGCGTTGGGTCCGGCCGTGGAGCCGGTCTATTCGTTCGTGTCGCTGACCGAAGTGAGCGAATACGTCCCCACCCCCGAACAGTACGGTCAGCGGCTCCTCGAGCAGGGCGAAGACCCCCAAAGCCCCAGCTACCAGGCCAAGGTGAAAGCCTACGCCCAGCGGGAGCAAGGGATGCGCCGCCAGCGGCTCTACCCGGAGTTCCCCCCCTGGCCGGTGACGTGCTTTTACCCGATGAACAAAAAACGCGAGGTGGGGGCCAACTGGTTCACCCTGCCGTTTGAAGAGCGCAACCGGCTGATGACCGAGCATGGGCACACGGGAATGAAGTTCGGCGGCAAGGTGACGCAGTTGATCACCGTGGGCATCGGCCTGGAGGATTGGGAATGGGGGGTGACCCTCTGGGCGGCCAACCCGCAGTATCTCAAAGAGATTGTCTATACGATGCGGTTCGACGAGGCCAGCGCGGTCTATGCGGAGTTTGGACCGTTTTACACCAGCTACGTCACCACGCCGGAGGAGATGTTCCGCCACTGCCGGGTGTAGCGGGGCGGAGGACTCTTGGGGGAAAGCAGGAGCCGGGCCGGCTCAGGATTGCAGCTTTTGCCGCACCTTCCGGGCGGCACGCTCCAGGAAGCTGCGCTCTTCGGGGGTGAGGCTGTCGGTGCCGTGTTCGTTGATCTTGTCCAGCAGGCGGTTGACCTCCGCTTCCAGAGCCTGTTCATCCAAGGAGTCCAGCTCGTCGTCCTCCTCGGGGCGGAAGGGCCGGAGCCGGGGCCGAGAGCCCAGGCGACGCGTGCCGCGAAGCAGCCTCCGCCAGGGAAGAGCATCCAGCAGCGTCCAGTGCCAGCGATAAAAGACCCAGCCCAGGGCCGCGCCGCTTAAGTGGGCGGCGTAGGCCACGTTTCGGCCTCCGGCCCCCAGCAGCTCCTGGCTGAAGTTGGCCAGGTCCAGCCCAAACCACAACAACGCCAACACCCACACCGGCAGCGGGAAGGTTCCCCAAAACAGCACCACCCGCCGGGGCCAGTGGCACACGAAGACCACGACCACGGCGGCCACCGCCCCGGAGGCCCCCACCATCTGCATCCTGGGATCGCGGACGCCCAGCAGGAAGTTCTCCGCCAGCACCCAACCCAGCGAGGCCAGCACGGCCGAAGAGAGGTAGAACCGCCAGAAGCGCCCCCGGCCGTAGAGCTGCTCCACCTCGGTGCCGAAAAACCAGAGCACCAGCATGTTGAACAGGATGTGCCAGATGCCGGCATGGGCAAACGCGGCGGTGAGCAGCTCCCAGAGATGCCAGGACTGGAAAAGATCGGCACCCACGGCCATCCGCTCCAGCAACCACTCCGAGCCGAGCAACCAGCCCAGCACGAACACGAACCCGTTGAGCAGGATGATCGTTCCCACCGCCGTTTGCTGCACCGGCGGGATGACGATCCCCTCGGGCCGGTCGTGGTAGTAATGCCGATCGTACAAGCCCATGACTGGTCGGGGTTCTCCAGGGGGCGGGGACACCCGCGGGGGGTGAAGGGGCGAGGAGCCGTTCCAGCACTGGGGGGGCGCCTGGGCGTGCCGGTGGCCGGGGCGCCCGGGTTCATTATAAGGTTTCGTCCTCCCCGGCAGCCACACTCAAGCCCCGACGGACTGGCTCTGCGAAGGCTCCACCACCACGAACTCGCAGCCGCAGGAGCCGTCCAGGCGGCAGTCGCACAGCTCCAGGGGCTGGCCGATGGCGTGGGTGAGGATCTGCCGCTCCATCCGGCAGGCGATGCGGCGCTCGTCCACCATCTCCACGTAGGGGCAGGTGCGCTGCCGCAGCACCAGCCGCCCGTCCCGCTTGGTCACTTCCACCAGGATCCCCTCCTCTTCCAGCAGCCGGGCCAGTTGCCGCAGCCGCTCCTCCAGGCAGTCGGCGTCGATGG
>JALSGI010000394.1 GCA_026982835.1 Planctomycetota bacterium
GATCGCCACGCCGCCTATGTGGAAGAAGACCCCGTGGCCCCGGCTGACCTGGCTGCCACCATCTTGCACCACCTGGGCATCGATCCGGCCAGGCAGTACTACGATCCGTTCCAGCAGGTGCATCGACGTCTGAGCACCGGGCGCGTGCTGCACCTGGGATGAACCACCGCCTACGCTTCTTCGGCCGCTTGCTGTAACAGGGCAAAGAGCCGATCCACCTCGGCGCGGGTTTCTTCGTCCAGTTGCCAGGCCACAGGACGGCGGCAGCGGGCCGAGGAGAACACCCCCTGCTTGACCAACAGGTACTTTTCCACCTGCAGGAACCCGTCCAGCCCGGCTTGCATCTGCAAAGCCACCAGGGCACCCAGGGGGAGCGAGAGCCGATAAATCTTTTCTTCCTCGCCCCGGCAAAGCGCTTCCCACAGCGCGACCACGGCCCAGGGCACTTCCGCCCCGGGCATGGTGCCTGCGATGCCGCGGCGAAAGGTGTCCACCAGGGCAATGCCGCCGGAACCGTCGAAGATGCGGGCCTGCCCCCCGGTGGCATCGCGCAACAGCGATACGTTGGGTCCCAGCGGAGCCGCCTCCGGTTTGAACAGAATCTTCTCCGGCCCGAACCGGGCCAGCAGCTCCTTCATCAACTCGATTGAAAGTGGAGTGCCCACGTAAGAAGAGGCGTCCTGCACGATCAAGGGCAACTCCACCGCCTGGGCCAGGGCTGAGAAATAGCGCAGCGTCTCTTCTTCGGGCAACCGCTGACTCACCGGCGGAATCGCCATCACTGCCTGGCAGCCGCAGCCCTGGGCGGCCTGGGCATAATCAATCGCTTCCCGAGTGCTTTCGGCTCCCACGCTCACCACCACCGCCCCGCGCCCCCCCACAGCCTGCACCAGCTCCCGCATGTAACGGAGCCGCTCGGCGCTGGAAAGCCGCAGCCACTCAGAGACCATCGCCGCGCAGACGCCCTGGGCGCCGTGGCCCAGCACCCAGTCCACTTCCTCGTGCAGCGTGTCCCAGTCGATACGGTCTTCTTCGTCGAAAGGGGTCTGCACCACCGGCAGCACGCCTTGGAGGGAAGCGTTCATGAACCGGATTTCCCTGGGAGCGTGTATGTTTTTCTTTAACAGCTTACGCTGCGGGCTTGTGGAGCCGCGCTTTTCTTGCATCGCAACGGAAGCTCCGGCGAGCCGCGTGCGTGAGCACGCGGTTTTCCTGTAGCAGCGGAGCCCGTGGCTTTGTTTGGAGCAACCGGGAGCTCAAGCTCCCGGCTCGCCATTCTCCGCCAGCTAAAGCCGGCGGCTTGCCGGTTTATTCCGTGGATCAAGGCCTGCCGAAAATCAAATTTGCAATTTAATGCTAATCTAAATAATACAAACCTAAATAAATCGTTACTCCAATCCTGCCAGTTTTCTCAACTCCTGTTTGGCCGTCTGGATCGTCCGTTCCAGGCAGCCGCGGGCAAAGGGGGTTTGCCACGCTTGATAAATATCTAAATCATAAGTCTCCTCCGGCGGCAAGTAGCCCACCGAGCCGTTGAGCAGGTTCACGCATACCACCGGCCAGGGGGCCACGGCGGCGCGAAGCTCCCGCTGAAAGAGGCTGTAGGGTTCGGCCATCGTGCCGGCCCAAAGCGATTGGCCCACCTGCCACAGCCAAAGCGGCAAGCCCCAAGTGCCCGAGGAACCAAACCCCCGCACGATGTTCAGCCGCCGGCGCAGCCGTTCCCGCTCGGTACGGTCCCGGCAAGCGCGATAGGCCGCCTCCAGCTCCTGGGCCGTGCGCTGCTCTTTCAGCTCCAGGGGGACCTCCACCACGCGGGCCGCAAGCGTGCCAGGGTACTGCGCCACGCGATGCCGCCACAGGGCAAGCGGCGCCCCGGAAGGCTGCACGCCGTGGAACTCCAACTCCGTGCACGGCGGTTCCATGTCCTCCAGCACCGCCAGCACGGCATGGCCCAGGTGGCGGCCGTGCCGGTCGGCCACACGCGGATCACCCACGTACTGGCAGCGCGGAGCCAGTTCTCCAGAAGCTCCTTGCAAGAAAACGGCCAGCGCCCCCGGATAGGCTTCCTCCACCAGTTTGCGCATGGCCCCCACGAAATCGGGCGAAAGGGCCGTGTTCTCAAAGGCCAGCACCGTGGGATGGCACGCATAGTTGACCAGCACCGCCAGCGGCTTGCCCCCGGAGGTGCAAACGCGGCCCACAAGAAGCGTAGCGTCGGCCCGCTCCTCGGGCGAAAACCCGCAGGCCACGCGGCCTGGTTCCCCGGGCAAGGGTAAATCGCGCACCGCAGCCAGGTGG
Organism: Planctomycetota bacterium; assembly: GCA_026982835.1. Lineage (GTDB taxonomy): Bacteria > Planctomycetota > Planctomycetia > Pirellulales > S012-138 > S012-138. Next base: position 2,302 of record JALSGI010000394.1, read on the forward strand.
CAGGAACCCGTGTGCCACTGAAGCACCGCCGGCTGCGCGCACTCCCGGGCCTGTTGCACCAGGCGAACGGAATCCTGAAGCAACTGGTCCACCCAGCGGGGCACAAGCTCTCCTCCCTGGCCTTCGATCGGCGTGCGTGCAAGCGGCGGCGAGGCATGGGTGTGAGTGAGCGAGAACCAAAGCTGCTCTGGCCGCAAGGCCAGTGCGGCCAGCAGCTCCTGTTGAAACGACCGCCAGGAGGGCAGATCGTTCCACCAGCTCAAGTCCCCTTCCAGCAGCACAAGCTCCGGGGCGTGGCTCTCGCTGCGGAACACCAGGGCAGTAAGCCACAGGGGCCGGTGGACCCAGGTGGCCTGGTCGTGCGGGGCGGCCCCCCAGTTGCGCGAAAAGATGCCCAGGGGTGGGGTGATCTCGCAGCGGGCCAGCCCCACCTGCCCGGCAAATCCCCGGTGGCCCCAGCAAATCGCGGTTTCGGTCGCTTGCGTTTGGGTCATCGTTACCAGTCTCCCACGCTGCCGTCGGCGTAGAAGACGCGCTGCGGCAGCTCTTGCTGGAAGGGATGTTTGCGCACTTCGTCTTCGTTCACCTCGACACCCAGCCCCGGCTGCCGGTGGGGAGCGACGGTGCGCGTGGCCGGATCGACGCGGTG
>JALSGI010000395.1 GCA_026982835.1 Planctomycetota bacterium
GGGCACTTCAACCATCGGGCCTCAGGGGAAACAGGACAGGGAGAGTGGCGCATGTCCGCGACGGTGGCAGCCCCGGGAAAGCGTATGCGGACGGATCATGTTCGTGCTCGTAGATACCCGGGCAAAATTGCTCTCTGGTGTATCGGCTGCGTCCTCCTGCTGGCCGCCTTGTTAAAGTGGCAGGCCGTTGAGGAAGGCTATCGCTTGGGACTATTGGGGCGCCTGCCTGAAGGGGTCGTGCGGGGCATTTCTGTGTTTGAGCTCTCGCTGGGCCTGTGGCTTGCAAGCGGCCTGGCGGCACCACTGGCCCGGAAAGTGGCCCTGCTGCTGTTCGGGACGTTCGCCGTCGTGCAGCTAGTCGGTTTGTTTCAAAGCGACAGCTTGTGCGGATGCTTTGGGGCATGGGCGTGGGACGCTCAGGCCGTGCTTGCCTTGGACCTTTGTTGTTTTGGGGTTTTAGCTCTGGCTCCTGTGGATCCCTCTTTTGCTTCATTCTTCAAGCGGCTCGGTGTTGCCGCCTGCACTTCCTTGCTCGCGCTGGGCATTTGTCTGATTGTGGCTACCCAGATTCACCAAAGACAAAGCCGGCTGGTAAGCTCCGGTCATGTGCTTCTCCCCCATCGTTGGGTGGGGCACATGCTACCCCTGGAGCACCAGCTCGACCGAATCCCCGCTCCACAAAAAAACCAGCAATGGTGGCTGGTCCTCTGGAACAGCGATTGCCAGGACTGCTGGCGGCAAGCAAGCCGCTTGTTCCAGCAGCTTTACACGCGCGACCGGGATTGGGCCAGGGCGCATGTGTGGTTTCTGGATGTGGCCTCCGGGCGGCCCCTGGGAGAAAACAACGCATGGCTCAAAGGAGCACAAAACCGGTCGCTTCCTCTTCCAGGCTGTGTGCTCCTGCGTGGCAGCCGGGTGGAAAAATGGGTCCCACTGGAGCAAGCGGTGCGCAACCCCCGCCTACTCCTCCAAGCAATCCAAGGGGGGCTCCATGTCCGACAAAACCAAAGCCTCTGAGACTTCCCGATCCGGGGTGTGGTGGAAGCACCTGGGCATTGCTGCCTTGATCCTCGGGGGAACGCTGGCCGTGGTCAGCGCCGCCCGGCATGTGCTGCGGCCGTCATTAAGTCCGCTCCCCTCGGATCGGGACCTGGTCGAGTATCACCCGCCGCAGGTGCATGTAACCACCGCCTCGCAACTGGAACTGGCCCTTAAGGCCCGCAACCCCTGGGCCGAACCGGTTCAGATTCTCAAGGTCGTTCCTTCCTGTTCCTGCACCGTGGCCGAGCTTCCTCAAGGGGTGATTGCCCCGGGCCAGGAGGTGGCTTTCCGGCTGCGGCTTTCGGTCCCTCCGACGGGTTTTCCGGCCCGACGGCTGAGTGTCACTTTCCTGCTGGATCGGCAGCGAAGCTGGACCCACGAGGTGGTGCTGCGCGTCCTGCGTCCGGTGGTGGTTCGCAACCCGTGCCCGCGGGGGCCCGAAGATACCTTCCTGGACCGCTTGGACTTCGGCACCTTGAAGCTTCGCCAAAGCGTACATCGCCGCTGGAGCGTGCAGGGTTATGCTGTTCAGCCCGACCAGGTGCCCCAGGTGCTGCAAGTGTGGTGTCATCATCCGCAAGTCCGGGTGCGTCTGCTGGGCCGCCGAGGGGCCGACTCCTCCGAGCCGTACCTGGCCTGGACCGACACGCTCCAGGTGAGCATCGATGCGGCCACTCGGCCCGGCGCCTTTGCCGCCGATGTGGAACTTCATGGTCGGCTGGGGGACACCCCGTTTCGTAAGCACTTGTATGTCACCTGGCAGGTGGAGCCGGTGTTTCGGCTGGAGCCGGACCAGATGGTGTTTGTGCTTTCTGCCCGGGCTAAGCGGCAGCACGAAGTGCGCATCATCGGTCTGGACCGCCGCCGTTTTGCCTTGCATGCCCCCAAGCAGGTGCCCGACTGGTTGCGCTTGCACGGGGTGCGCTGGGGCCACCGGGCCGCCGAACACCGCCTGCGCCTGGAGGTGATTCCCGAGGCGGTCAAGCAGGATAGCTCCTGTCGGCTGCGCCTGGGCACCGATCATCCCCGCCAGCCGACCCTGGAAATCCCCTGCGCCGCCGTGCTGGTGACTGTCGATGGAGGAGAATACGAGAAACCAGAAAAGTAAATGTTTTACGGTTTGTTTTCTTAATTCACCAGCTAAAGGGAGGAAAGCCATGAAAACCGCTTTAGCCTTTTTTAGCAACCCTCGCGTCATGTGCAGTCTTTTGGGCTTGCTGGCAGCCCCTTGGCTGATCGCTGCAGATTTCCGGCCGGGCTGTTATACCAGCACCGGCCAGCCCCGCCCAGAACAAACCTTAACAAATGCTGTATGTGGGCAAAGACAATATTGCGTGCCGCAATATCCCTTGTGCCGTGCAATATATACAGATTGTGGTGTCATTCCTTATCCTTATCAGAAAACCACTAAGCGAAGGATGATCGGTTGGTGTGTGCCTCAAAAGGGATCCAGAAATTGCAAACGGTGTACTTTAGGGTCAGCCCGCCATTGTGCCTTTGTTGTCGCGTACCAAAGAAGAAGTACGGATGGTACATGCCTTGAGGAATGCAGGTATGGAGAAGTTCCCGTGTACACAGGCAATTGTGTACCCTAACTTCCGCCAAAAGACCACTCTTCATTTTACGGCCATTAGAAAAGTCTGCATCTTTAAATTCATAAATGGAGGGCGGCAAGAGTGATTCGGAATACGTGGATCCTGTTGCTGCTTCTGGTCCCAGTCGTACCGGCTTGGGCCGATTCCCGGCAGCAGGCCGTGGCCGTGGTAGCCGCCTCGCTGGAGAATTACCGGAAAGCCACGCAGGCTTTCTCCTGCACCGTGCGGCTGCGCTTCGGCACGGCCGCATCGCTGGAAGAGGCCTGGGCCCGAGGACCCACCACCGTCCAGGAAGAGGCCCAACT
>JALSGI010000396.1 GCA_026982835.1 Planctomycetota bacterium
CAAGATCCGCGCCCACAACAAAGACGACGCCTGGACCGTGTTCCTGGACGAGCGGGAGAAGCTGATCCGTTTTTGGGATTCCCTGGGCCGGCCCGTGTTCGTCCTTACCGGCGATTTGCACAACAGCTTCGCCATCAAGATTACCGAGCGGGTGTGGGAGTTCGCCTCCGGCCCGCACAACTCCAACAACCACTACTACACCGACGAAGGGAGCCGCCCGGCCACGGGGCGGTTCAAGTATGGGCCGCGGGAATGCCAGATTCGCTGGTCCACGTTCTTTTTGGACGACATCCCCCGCCGCTACTTGCAGCACCCGGTGTATTGCGTGGTGCAGGTGAACAACGTATTCAACAACCCGCGGCGGCCGGGCGAGGTGCGCTGGGTGGCCTTCGAGCGGCCGCAGGTGGTGTTCCAGTACTACGACGGGCGCACCGGCGAGTTGCTCTATGCCGAGTCGATCCCGGCGGCCCCGCGAAGCGACTCGTCGCGATGAGCAAGAGGCGGCGTTTGTTCTTGCCGCGGAGCGGAAGCTCCCCGTGGCCGACGGCCCGGCCGTCTCCGGGAGCTGAAGCTGGCGGCTCGCTGTTCAACCGCCGGCTCACGCTGGCGGCTCGCTGTTCAACCGCCGGCTCACGCCGGCGGCTCGCTGTTGCAAGAAGAAACCTTTTTCTTGCATCGGAGCGGCAGCTCCGGCGCAAGGCGCAGGCCGCACGCCGCAAGCCCATGCTGTTTCTCCCCGCACTGACGTGCGCACGCTCCGCGGGCTGAAGCCCTCGGCTCGCCAAGCTTCCATCCCCTCCAAGCCCTTCCCGAGCTGAAGCTGAAGCTCGGGGCTCGCCTGCAGGGATTATTTAAGACCGGGCGAATTTGGCGGGACCGGTAGAGGGCCCAGCACCCGTTCCACCCAAAGTCCCACTTGCAGTAGCGGCAGATCGCTTCCCCAGCGGCCCACCAACTGCACGGCCCAGGGCAACCCCTCGATCAATCCGGCCGGTATCCCCAGCGAAGGCACCCCGGCCAGCGACCAGGGGAGATTGAAGCGCGGATCGCCGGTTCCGGCCTTGGCCGGAGCCGGAGCCACATCCGGCGCCGCGGGTAGCAGCACCGCCGAGAGCCCTGCCAGGGCATGCTCCACGCGGCGGGAAAACTCCCGCTGGAAGGCCAGCGCCTGGTAGTAGCGTTCCGGGGGCGTTTGCAGTCCTTGTTGCAGGAGCTTGCGCAGGCCCGGCGGATACGCCTCCCAGGGCATTCGCTCCCGGTGGCCTTGGGCAAAGCGTTGCAAGTGCCAGCAGGCCGCCTCGGTGGCCATCAAGCACCCGTGCTGCTGCACCACCTCTTCGTCCAGCCAGGGCATGGGCACGGGCACCAGCTCCGCGCCGGCTTGCTCCAGTCGGGCCAGCGCCGCCTGGAAGGCTTGCTTGAGTGGGGGCGAGGCCGCTTGGAGCAGTGGGGCCTCCAGCACGCCCAACCGGGGAGGGGCCTCCGGGACCACGGAGAGGCTCGCCTCCGGCTCGGGGGAGCGGGAAGCCGCAGGCGGGCTGGACCAAGGATCCTGGGCATCGTAGCCCTGGATGACGGACCAGAGCCGGGCCGCATCGGCCACCGAAGGGGCCAGCGGACCCACATGGTCCAGGTGCAGCGAAACCGGCACCACGCCGCGTCGGCTTACCCGGCCAAAGGAGCCCTTGAACCCCACCACCCCGCAGTAAGCCGCCGGGCGAACGATGGAACCGCCGGTTTGAGAGCCCAAGGCGCCGACGCACATGCGGGCCGCCACCGCTGCGGCCGAGCCGCTGCTGGAGCCCCCCGGGGTGTGCTCCGGGTGCCAGGGGTTGCGCGTGGGCGGCGGATCGAAGCAGGCAAAGGCGGTGGTGACGGTCTTGCCCAAAAGCACCGCTCCGGCCCGACGCAGTCGCTTCACCACCGGGGCATCGGCCGCTGCCGGTTCGGGGGGCAGCAGCGAAGAGCCGGCCCGGGTGGGCCAGGGGGCCGCGTCGATAATGTCCTTGATCCCCAGCGGCACTCCGGCCAGGGGGCCGGGGGGCTTGCCGGCGGCCAGTTGCTGGTCCAGGTGTTGGGCCTGCCGCAGTGCCTCCTCCGCATCCGCAATAACCCAGGCCCGCAGATGCGGCTCGTGCTGCTGGAGCTGCTGCAAGAAATGCTCCACCACTTCCCGGCAAGAAAACTCCCCGGCAGCCACGCCGGCGGCGATTTTGGCGGCGGAAGCGGGAATCATGGGCGGGGAGGGGGGGCAAGCGGAGCTAATCCTGGCCGGGGCGTTCCAGCGTGGCCACTTCGTCCAGGAAGTCGCGCACGTCCTGGAACTGCCGATACACGCTGGCAAAACGCACGTAGGCCACATGGTCCAGGCGCTTCAGTTGCTGCATGATCTCTTCGCCGATGGCCTGGGAGGGAACCTCGGTGTCGTATTCGGCGTAGATAGCCGCTTCGACGGCGGCCACCAGGTCGTTGATCTGTTCGGCAGAGATGGGCCGCTTCCAGCAGGCTTTTTGCACGCCGCGAAGAATCTTTTCCCGGTCGAACGGCTCCCGTTCGTTGTGTTTTTTGATGACGTAAAGGGTGGGTTTTTCCACCCGCTCGTAGGTGGTGTAGCGGCGGCCGCAGGCCAGGCACTCGCGGCGGCGGCGGATCACCGCCCCGGCCTCGGCGCTGCGGGAGTCGATCACCCGGTCGTTATCCTGTTGGCAGTAGGGGCACTTCATGGTCGCTGGGGAGCCGGGAAACCCGGCACCAGGGGGTTCCGAAAGCCTCGGCTGCGGGGGCTAGCGGCCGTCCTTGCCGGCTGCTTGTTTCAACTGTTTTTGGGCCAGGGCCCAGTTGCGCCGCTGGCGGGAGCTGGGGATGTTCATCGCCTTGCGGTACTTGGTCACGGTGCGGCGAGCCACCTTGATGCCGTGCCGGGCCAGCTCCTTGGCCA
>JALSGI010000397.1 GCA_026982835.1 Planctomycetota bacterium
CCCACCTTGACCTGGGCCAGGCGCACCGTCACCTGTTGCATGTCCTCCCGCACCTGCCGCAGGGCTTCGGCCATGGCCACCGAGGTACCGTCCTCGCGCAGCAGTTGCATCGCCTTGTCGGCCTCCAGCACGATGAGCGACTCCTTGCGGCTCAACCGGCCGGCGCGAATCTCTTCCTCGCGCCCGCGCTGTTTCTTGGGAATCTGGTCCAACACCAGGGTGGCCTCGTACACTTCCGTCTGCATCCGCAACATCCGCTGGAAGCGGGCCTCCAGGGCGGCCAGCACCTGGGCCAGCTCCTCTTCGCGCAACTGCCGCAGCAGCCGCTCCAGCTCCCGGCGAATCTGTTCCAGGATCTGCGTGGCCTTGCGCTCCTCTTCCAAGGCCCCCTTGCGCTTGGCTTCTTCCAGGCGTTTTTGGGCCTGGCGCATCCGCTCCTCGGCCTGGCGGATCTTCTTGTGAATGTCGCCGAAGGGATTGTCCTGGTTCTGCTGGTTCTGGTCTCCCTGCTGCCCTTGATCGCCCTGGGAACCTTGATTTCCCTGGTTGCCTTGATTGCCCTGATTTCCTTGGTTTCCTTGATTTCCTTGATTTCCGCTGTTTCCCTGGTTTCCTTGCGAGTTGTTGCCTTGGTTGTTGTTCCCCTGGTTGTTCTGGCCTTGGTTGTTTCCTTGGTTTTGCTGGCCGTTTTGGTCCTGGTCGTTCTTGCCGGACTGGTTGCCGTTTTTACCCGACTGATTGCCGCTGTTGCCGGACTGGCTGCCATCTTTCCCCGAGGAGTCTTTCCCCCCCTGGCCTTGCTGGCCGTCTTTGCCCTGGTTCTTGCCCTGGGAATCCTTTCCTTGGCCGTCCTTGCCCTGGGGGTCTTTGCTCTGGCCATCCTTCCCTTGGGCGTTTTTGCCGGAGTTGTTCTGGCCTTGTTGCCCCTGCTTGCCTTGGCTGCCCGAGTCGCCTTGGGAGCCCTGGGAGCCGTTTTGCCCGGCGGCTCCTTCATTGCGGGCGATGCGCTGGGCCAATTGCCGGGCCTGGTCGGCCACTTTGCCTTGCTGCTTGGCCAGGCGCTGGGTGTCCTCGCCGCGGTGGGTGCGGTCTTCCAGGTTTTTTTCCTGGCGGATCAGCCGCTTGACATCCTTGATGTATTGCTTGATGCGGGCCTTTTCGTCGGCCAGGCGTTTGGGCCGCTGCTCGCTCAACAGCAGCTCCAGCAGGTGGTTCAAGTCGGTGACCAACTCCCCCTGCTGGTTGACGGCCGTGGCCAGGCGTTCTTTCTCCAGGGCTTCGAGGATGCGGCGGAACTTGCCTTCAATATCCCGATCGCTGCTTTCCCGGATCGCCTTGCGCAGCAGCTCCGCCCGAACCGGGTCCTTGTCGGCCAGGTACTGGGCCATGCGTAACAGCACTTCGCGGAAGCGGCGATACTTGGCCTCCACCCGCTTCTGGTGCTGCTGGATTTGCTTGCCCAACTCCTCGGTAGTGGGGGCTTGGGAAGAATCTTGCTTTTGTTGGGCCAGGGCGGCGGAACCAAACAGCACCAGTCCCGCTAAAGCCACCAGCGGCAGAAAACCGGATCGGGTCAGCATGGGGAGGTTCCTCCCTGGCTGGCAGGAAAAGGAAGGGGTCCGGGCCAGCTTGGCTGTGGGTTAGTCGCCCGAGGAGGCATCCGGGTTCAAAAGTCGGCGGATACGGTACTTTTTGGTCTTTTCCGTAAGTTGTTTCTGCTCCTGGACGATCTCGCGGATCAACTGGATGGCTTCCTCGAAGCTTTCCAGCTCCAGCATATTTTGTAACACTTCTTCCAGGCGAAGGATAATTTCGGCCAGCTGTTTTTGGCTTTTTTCCAGCAGCGGTTCCCGCTTTCCGGGTTGGGCAAGGTTTTCCTGCAATGCGGAGAGCAGGCGGTCCAGCTCCGGGTACATCTCCCCGGCCACCCGTCGCAGCGGGGTGGCGATGCGGCCCTGGATCCGCTCGTCGATCTCCTTGTTGTACATGCGGTTGTTGATGAACTGCTGGCGGATGTCGTCAAAACCGACGGCCACCCCCAGCACCTCGTTGCGGTTCTTCTCGCTGTTTTGCCGCGCCCGCTGCACCCGCAAGGAGGCCACTTCCAGCGGGTCGTTTGCCTTTTCTCCTTCTCGGGGCGCAAATTGCACCCGCAGCAGCGAATCGTGCGTTTCCCGCACTTCTTCCAGGATCTGCTCCAGCCGCCGCCGCAGGTTCAGCTCCTGGGCGGCCAGGATGGCCCGCAACTCCTCGGCAGTTACCACGTCCAGCAGGTAGCGCTGGCCCTGGGCGGAGTGCGGTCCACCTTCCAGGGTGCAAGCATCGCTAGCGACCACCGTCAGCACGAGTTTCTGACCCGGCACAAGCTGGTAAGGATTTTTTTGCTCGGCCCGGGATGGCTTGTCCTTGGATTCCTTGGGAGACCTCTCCGGGGCGTCCGTAGGAGCATTGCTACGCTGGAGGGCCTGGATGCGAAGCTGGCGAAAGTCCAGCACCGGCGGCTCTTCCTCGCTCCAGGTCACCTCGGTGCGGCGGCCCGCGTCGGCCACCAGCGGCACTTCCACCTCCGGCCCCTGGTCGGCGCGGTAGGACCACCAGATGCGGGCCACGCCGTAATCGTCCCGGATTTTCCCGGCCAGGGGAATACGAACATCCGGCGTGACGGCCGTGCCGATGCCCAGCAGGCGGATGTCCACCTCGGGGGGCTGGTCGGGCAGGGCCACCAGGGCCAACCGGAGGGGCTGCTTGTTCTGGATGCCGTCCCGGTCCAGCAGGCGGAACTGGATCAGCATGTCGTGGTCCAGGGAGTCGATCGGGAGCTGAAACGAACGGGGGCCGGTCAGCTCCAGGGGGACTTCCTGCCCGGGCTGGCCCTCTTCGCTTGCCGGGAGCTTGGCCCAGGCACGCTGCAGCGGCTTGTTGGCCCGGGCCAGCACGG
>JALSGI010000398.1 GCA_026982835.1 Planctomycetota bacterium
GGGCTTGGGGGCTTTGGGGGGATGGAAGAGCCCCGCACGTCAGTGCGGGGAGAGACAGTATCGGCTTGCGGCTTGCGCCCTGCGACGGTGCTTCCGCACCAGGCGGAAAACAAGCGCTAATTTGCACCGCCAAGAGCCCCCCCGCGTAAGCGGGGGGAGGCGGCGTGCGCTGTCTACGCTGGAGCTTCCGCTCCGATGCAAGTAAAAACGTTTTTTCTTGCAACCAGCGAGCCGCGCACCGTAAGCCAGCGGAGAAAAATAACGCAATGCACTTATTCGGCTCTCCGGGCGGCTGAAGCCGGAGACTCTCCAACCGCGTGCTCACGCATGCGGCTTGCCGGGCGGTCGGGCCGGTAGTTCCCGCTTGCGCAGGCGGCCTAGGGCCTCCTCCAACCACTGTGGCTCGGGCACCTGGTACGGGCGGAACTTCTCCAGCACGCCGCTTTCCTGGTCGAAGTAAAGCGCCCGGTAAAGCCCCAACGAGCCGGCCTCGGGCGAGTCGATCAGCATGCTGGAATCGTCCGCTCCCATCTGGAACAGCACCCGGCGGTCGAACTCCCGCAGCAGTTGCCGATCCACGCTGCGCTGCAGCACATGCGGGGCGTCGCACCACAGGAGCACATGCACGCCCACTGCGGCCCCCTGGGTGAGCACCGTTTGCAGGTGGTGCCAGGGGGTTTGGGCCTTTTCTTCCCCGAAGGAGCCAAAGCCCAGGTCGTCTTCGCTTCGGCGCAGCCAGCGGAGATGGGCCAGGTGGTAAAGCAGCAGGAACATCCGGGGGCCTGAAGCCTCCTGCTCGGCTCGCCGGGTGACTTCCTGGGCCAGTTGGGCCAGAAGTTCCCGCCCCTCGGCCCCTTGCCCCACTTCGACCGGGTGCGGCAGCCGCGCGGCCAGGGCCGAAAACCAGCCGGCCCCGGGATCGCCCGGCCGGGTGCCGTCCAGCACTACGAAGCGAAGGCCCGTGGCGTCTTCCTCCGCCGGAGCTCCTTGCGCGGCCAGGCCCACAAGCGCGGCGGTGAACATGGCCAGGGCCGATTCCTGCTGGTAACCCACCACCAGCAAGTGGTTGCCCGACTCGGGAGCAAAGGGCACGGCAAGCGGTGGGGCGATGGCCACCGGGTCGCCCAGCCAGGCTCGTAATTCCCGTGGCACGGGGGACCACTGCCGCTGCTGAAGCAGCGAGGCCAGCTCGGCGTTTCGTTCCAGGTGGGCCGGGGCCGCTCCCTCGAAAACGATCGGGGCTGTGCGGTGCTCGGCGGGCAAGTGCTGTTGAGCCAGATGGTGCAGGCGGTCCAAAACTTGCTGGCGGGTATCCTCGGGCAGCCAGGCCACCTGGAACGGCTGATTGCCTTCGACCAGCCCGCCGGCGTCGTTGTAGATCGCCTCCCCGGGCCGGGAGAGCAGCCGCGCGGCGGTGTTACCTTCGCTCAAGATCAGCGCGGCGTCGGCTTCGCTGCACTGGAGCGCGATCCGCACGCCCATTTGCCCCAGCGTGCCGCGAGCCAGCGAAAAAACCCCAGCCAGCGTTTGCGAGCCCAGCAGAATGTGAATCCCAAACGCCCGCCCTTGCCGCACCAGGCGATCCAGCAGCAGCGAGGCTTGCTGGGCCAGGGCGTCGTCGCGGGTGAAGAACTCCTGGAACTCGTCCACCACCAGCAGCACCCGGGGCATCTTCCGGCCCGTGGCGTCGCGATAGGCGGCCAGGTCCTGCACCCCTTGGGAGCGGAAAAGATCTCCGCGGCGGCGCAGCTCCTGGTCCAACCGCTGCAGGACCGAAAGGCCGAACTCCCGCTCGCTTTCGATGGCCACCACGCGGGCATGAGGCAACTGGCCGGTGGCATAGGGTTTGAATTCCACGCCCTTTTTGAAGTCGATCAGGTACAGCTCCAGCTCCTGCGGGTCGTAGCGCATGGCCAGGCTCAGGGCCAGCACGTGCAGCAGGTTCGACTTGCCCGAGCCGGTCTTCCCGCCCACCAGCACGTGCTGGGCGGTGCCCTGGCCCAGGCGAAACGGCTGCAACTTGGTGGCTCCGGCCCGGCCCAGCGGGGCTTCAAGCCCCCGGCGGCTGTCGCTTTGCCACCACTGATCCTCCGGCGGCATGAGATAATCGAAGGGGACTTCCACTCGGCCGGCTCCCTGGGCGGCCTGACCGATGCGGTGCACCAGCTGTTGGAACTGCTGGGCCGGGGGCGGGGCGTCCAGTTGCAGTTGCAGCGGCTCCCAGTGCTCGTCCTGAAGCACAAAGCGACCCTCGCGCCAGCGGAGCACGCGGCAATGCTCTTCCAGGTCGCGGTAGCGCAGTCCCGGGGGGAGCTTCTGCTGCGAGTCGGCCGCCAGCAGCACGAACACCCCGCAGCGTGGGCCGGCACTCAGGATGCTCAACAGCCGCCGCATGGCCGCCTCGGAGAAGTTGGTCGGAAACCCGGCCACCACCAGCACCCGGTACGGCTCGGCCACCTCGCCGGCCTGGGCGTTGTACTGCTGGATGGTTTCGTACTGGTTGCGCAGGTAGGTCTGGATCACGTGCTCCATGTGCTCGGTAAGGTCGGCCAGTTGTTTTTCGATGTGCGTGCGTTCGGTCCAGATGCGCCGGCCCACCAGGTGCTCGTTGTAATCGGCCAGGTGCATGAAGGCGGCGAAGTTCTCGCCCAGGCCCACCGGGTCGAGGATGGTAAAACGCACCTTGCCCGGCGGCAGCGCCGTCAGCAGCCGCAGCATCAGGTTCCGCAGCACCTCCACGGCCGCCGAAGCGCCCTGGCCGGAGTGTCGCAGCAACAGGCCGCCTTGTTCTTCCAGGGGAAAGAGGACGGGCAGCTCCACCTCGGCCGGCCATCGCCGGGACAGCTCCCGGTGCTGGGGAAGCGCCCCGGGCCAGTGCTCCAACTGGACAGAGGCCCGCCCCAGCGGCACTGCCCGCACCTGCCGCACCCCCCTTGC
>JALSGI010000399.1 GCA_026982835.1 Planctomycetota bacterium
CGATGGTCGCGCAGCCCGTACTTGGCCTCGTAGGTGTAGTCGGCGTGTCCGGGACGGTAGATGTCCTTCAGCTCGTCGTAGTCGCGGCTGCGCTGGTCCTGGTTGCGAATCAGGATGGCAAGCGGGGTGCCGGTGGTCTTGCCCTCGAACACCCCGGAAAGCACCTCCGGCTCGTCGGCCTCCTTGCGCTGGGTGACGATTGCACTTTGGCCGGGCCGACGGCGGCGCAGCTCCGCCCGCAGGTGGTCCAGGTCCAGGGGCAGCCCCGGGGGAACACCGTCGATAATGACCACGTTGGCCGGGCCGTGGCTCTCCCCGGCCGTGGTGATGCGAAACAGCAGGCCGAAACTGTTGCCAGGCATATCTTCGATTATAGACCGCCCCTGCCGGGGCTCCCAGGCGCCGCGGAGCCGGGAGGGCCGCGGTGCAGCGCGCCGGTTTGCCTGGTGCGGGAACGACTCTCCCGCCGCGAGGGCCGCAGGATGCCCGAAAGAGAGCAAAAATAGTGGCTTGGGCGTCGGGGGTTCGCTACAATGAAATTCACCTTTCGCTATGGATTGGCAAGGGGAGGGATGTGGCTGGCCGGAGTTGGCTCAAAACTGGAATCATAGGGGGTGTTCAGCATGTCGGGACAAAGTCACTCGGAATCGGTATCCATTGTCGAGCAGGAATCGTGTTTTGGGGTGCCGCCGCTGGAATCGGGGCGGATTCTCAGCCAGGAACAAATTCAGCGGATCAAAGAGGTGCTGCAACGGGCTTCGGCCTGCGTGGTGCTGGACGACGATGCCGACGGTGATGGGGCCGTGGTGGCCACCATGAGCGACGGCAGGCATCTGATCACGCTGGCCCTCCCCTTGGGCGGGCGGATCGACCCGGCCACCGCCGAAGCCGACGCGCTGCTGTTCTGCCATGCCCGGGCCGTAATCTCCCGACTGCTGCAAGACCGGGAGTATCTGCTGGAAGAAAACGCCCGGCTGCGACAACGCCTGGCGGAGCTGGAGTCCTTGGTGCAGGAACAATTGCGCAAGGACGACTCTTTCTCCTCTACCCGGCCGCGCTGAGGGTCGGGAGAACGGGCATGGAGCAGTTCCCCACCGATCCGCGTTACCAGGTGATCTGGGCGCCGTGGCGGCTGGCCTACATTGCGGGCCAGGACCAGCCCGAGCCGCACCCCGTGCCCCAGGGGGCAGACCCCGACTGTTTCCTCTGCCAGGCGGCGGTGGCCGCGGATCGCAAGGCGCGGCTGGTCCTTCACCAAGGGAAGCACACGCTGGTGGTGCTGAATCGCTATCCGTATAACAACGGGCACCTGCTGGTGGCTCCCCGGCGGCATGTGGCCCGACTGGACCAGCTTACCGCAGAGGAACACCTGGGCTGCCAGCGGATGCTGGCCCGACTGGTGCAGCTGCTGGAACGGCTGATGCAGGCACAAGGGTTCAACCTGGGGCTGAACCTGGGCCGGGTAGCGGGGGCGGGGTTGCCGGGCCACCTGCACTGGCACCTGGTGCCGCGCTGGCAAGGCGATACGAACTTCATGCCCACGCTGGCCTCGGTGCGGGTGATCCCGCAGGCGTTGGACGCGCTTTGGGAACTGCTGCACGAGCACCTGGAGGATCCCGGTTGCGAGGGAACCGGGGAAAGATGACACGCCCCTGCCGAGACATTCCCGCCGAAGCGACGGCTCCCGGCCCTCCCACGCTGCAGGAGCTGCTGCAGCGCGAGGCCCAGTGGCTGGCCCCCTACGCCATGCCGGCCCGAAAGTCCCGCGGCCGTCGCTACGCCGAGCCGGAGCACCCTTACCGCACGCCGTACCAGCGGGACCGGGACCGCATCACCCACAGTGCCGCTTACCGGCGGCTGAGCTACAAAACGCAGGTGTTCACCGGGGAGATGGGCCAGTTGCACCGCACGCGGCTGACCCACACGCTGGAGGTGGCCTCGATTGCCCGCACGCTGGGCCGAGCCCTGCGGCTCAACGAGGACCTGATCGAAGCCCTGGCGTTGGTGCACGACCTGGGCCATCCGCCTTTCGGCCACGCCGGCGAACAGGCCCTGCAGCAATGCCTGGGGGAGCAAGGCTCCTTTTCCCACAACCAGCACGCCTTGACGCTGGTGGAGCACCTGGAGCATCGCTACGCGGAGTTTCCCGGGCTGAATCTCACCTGGGAAGTGCTCCAGGGGCAGCAAGCCAAGGTGCAGCCGGAACAACTGGCCCGGGGAGCGCTGCTGGAGGTGCAAGTGGTGGACGCGGCCGACAACATCGCCTACGACACGCACGATGCCGACGATGCGCTCACACTGGGACTGCTCGGCCTGGAGGACCTGACCCAACTGGACCTGTGGCACCATGCCCAGGCCGCCGTGCGGCGGCGGTGGACGATCCCCGATAAGCGCCTTTTCCAACGGGCCGTGGTGCGGCAGTTGATCGACACGCTGGTGGGCGACCTGCTGCGTACCACTTGGCAGAATCTCCGGCGGCACGAGGTGCGCTCGCTGGAGGATGTGGCCCGGCTGAAACGTTTGGTCTGCCACAGCGACGAAGTGGCCCAACAGCAACAGGCCCTGGAGCGGTTCTTGTTCCAGCGCGTGTATCGGCATCCCCTGTTGTTGCGGATGCGGAGCCGGGCCTGCGAGATGATCCGGCATTGCTACGAGCAGTTGCTTGCGCGGGTAGAGGAGCTGGGGGAGGTGTTTTGCCGCCGAGCCCAGCAACACGGTCCGGCCCAGGCCGTGGCCGAGTACCTGGCCTGCCTGACCGACGAGGAGCTACTGCAACTGGCCCAAAACCCCCGCAGCAATCCGCTGCCGCCGCGGTAGCGCGGCGAGCGGCTTGCGCCGGAGCTTCCGCTCCGATGCCGGAACAAGCGTTAATTGTCGAATCGGCGAGCCGCCGACTTTGTACGTGTTTAGCCAGCAAGCACACTGTTGGTT
>JALSGI010000400.1 GCA_026982835.1 Planctomycetota bacterium
GTTGGCGCCTGTTTTTTTACCGGCGAGCCGCAAGCGTGAGCTTGCGGAGCAAATTGGTTGTTTAGCGTGTATTTCTTATTTCCTCCGGAGGCTTACGCCCCCGGCTCGCTGTTCTCCCGCGGCTGAAGCTCGCCGTTGCAAAATAAATCGCCTTGTTCTCGCACCGGAGCGAAAGCACCCGGCGCAAGCCGCAAGCTGATCTTCCCGCACCGGTGTGCGGTACTCCTTCGCAGGCTAACGGGGCGCGGCTCGCCACCCCTCCAAGTCCTCAAGCCCCCACGCCTTCAGGTCCTCCCCCGGAACGTCTAGTGCGGGTGGCTGTGCCCGGCGTGGGCATCGCCTCCGCCGCCGGACTGCTTGCGCCGCAGGGCCAGGTGGACCTGGTAGGCTCCTTTGAGCACAATCGTCTCGCCCAGCTTCAGCGACCCGTCGTTGGCCACCACCACGGTGCGCTGGTCGGAGTACTCCACGTGCACCTCCCGCGGCTCGAAGTGGTTGCCGTGCTTGACATAGACGAATCGCTGCGGGCCATCGACCACCACGGCCTCCTTGGGCAGCACGATACGGTCCTTCCACTGTTCCACGGGCACATAGACTTCGGCTCGCTGCCCGGGACGAAAACGCCAGGCGATGAACCGCCGCCCTTGGCTGCGCACGTCGCTTACCAGTTCGTTGGGCAACAGCACATGGAAGGTCAGCGCCCGGGTTTCCATATCTACGTTGGGCGAAACGTGGATGACCTGCAGCCCTTCGGCCAGGTGGCCGTTGGTGCTGCCGTCGATCACAGCCTTGACCGGCGTGCGGTTCTCAAAGGCTTTGATAATGCCGGGGGCGTCTTGGGGGAACGCCTTGCCCTCGATGCTCAGCACCTGGTGATCGCCCAACACGCATAAGGTCTGCCCGGTCTGCACGTGCTGCCCGGGGCGGATGGCCAGGCGGCTAAGCACCAGCGGGTGCCCCAGCGAGGTGTCCGGCACGGGCTCGCCGCGGAGTTGTTCCGGCCGGGGCACGCGCACCACCACGGTGGAGATCAGCCGGCGGTTGCGGATCAGTTGCTCGACGTGCTCGGGAGAGAGTCCATGCAGCAGCAGGCGTTGCCGGTCGGCGCGGATCCAGGCCAGCAGCTTTTTCTTTTCGTACTTTTGCACAAGCAGCGTCTTGCCGGCAAAGGGCACCACCTTCTCGCCGTTCACACTGGTAATGGCGCTTTCCAGGCGGCGGATCTCCTGTTCCACCACGTCGAGTTGTTCCAGTCGGGCCAGCAGGTTGGCCTGAGCCTCGACCAACTCCTCGGCCGTGAGGCGAATCTCAAACAGCACATCGCCCGGTTCCACGGCCTGGCCGTCGATGACGTTTACCCGGGTGACGATCCCCGTGATGGGGGCCACCACTTCCAAGGCGGAGTAGCCGGGGCGCTCGACCAGCACGGCGGGGATGGGGGCGGTGCGCTGGTAGGTGCTCAGGGCCACTTTGCCGGTCGTGAGGCCGATGTTGCGGATGGCCTTGGGCGAAAGCTCGATGACGTTTTCCTCTTCTTCGTCGTGCTTGTGCTTGTCGCCCTTGCCATGATCATGATCGTCGTCGTGGCTGTGGCCTTTGTGGTCGTGGTCATGATTGTGATCGTCGTCCTTGGCTTTTTCTTTTTCTTCTTGTTGCCCCGGCTGGCCGGAAGCCAGCATTGCTTGCACCCGGGGCAGCCACAGGGGATGCCAGTACCAGGCGCCCCCTGCCAGCAAGGCCACCACGATCAGACACCCAAGCCACTTGGCCACGCGGGCGGGCCGGAACGGGGAAGGGGGAGCGGACATGGGACTCTCTCCTCGCGGATGATTCGCGCTGTTCAAGGGCCTGTGTTCGGGACCGGATCGGGAACCCACGGCGGACGTCTGCAGGCGAGTCAATGCCGTGGAGAAGCGTGCCGTTTGAGTCGCCCAGCCGACGCGATACAACTCACCCCGAAGAGGGTCAGGCGGCCAGGCATTACTTGCAGAACAAGCCCACTAGCAGAGAAAGACTCCCAGTTGGGCCAGAGCTTCGGAGCCGCAACAGGGGAGATACGCTTCTGGATTGAGAATCGAAGCAGCGGCCTTCGGAACAATCAAAAGCTCATCCCAGAGACGCTTCCCGGGGATTGCCTCCGGCAAGGAATCTTGCTGCCGCGAACCTTGGTTCCACCAGCAACGGCCATGCTGGGAGCAATGGTGGGGGTGGGGTTCCGCGGGAGAAGGGTCCGTAGAGTGGTCTTCCGCTTCTGCGGCAGCTTCGGGCAAGTGGACTGCGTGCCCGTGCTGGTGTTTCCAGGCACACACCGTCCCGCTTGCGCCGCTGCTGTGCCAGCAGCAGCCTAGGTAAAGGTGGCAAATCGAGGCCACCGAAACCAGCAGGACGGTAAACAAATGCACAGAAACGACTCCTTAGCCGAGGCTAAAGCATTATTCGTCAATGCGAAGCGTGGGGTCAAGGGAACCTAGCAGGAAAAGTTGTTTGGAAGACGGTGACAAGCTGCCCCGCCGGGCCACACGGGACGGAAAAGGGCCGAGGCGGCAGGGCCGCTTTTTTCGTCCGCTGGGGGATTGGCTCAATTGCCGCACGTCCCTTGCCCGAAAAATCCCTATATCCGGTAGCTTTCCCGGCCCACGCTCCCACAGCCCTGCTGCAGCAAATGGAGAAAGCCCGGGCCGGAATCTGATCAGGAAAGAGCTGATCGGGTCGCAGGCTGCGCTTCAGTACGTGTTTAGCGTGCCAGCACAAAACGGAGTGTTCCCAGAGCAAAAAGAGTTGATTTTTGTCCGGCGAGCCGCGGACTTTGTACGTGTTTAGCCAGCTAGCAGCCGGAGGACCGACGCCGCAGGCGTCGCAGCTTCCTAGCCGGGGGTCGTCAGACCCCCGGGAGGCAGCGTTTTTCCTTACCCTTTTGCATCCCGAAGGGA
>JALSGI010000401.1 GCA_026982835.1 Planctomycetota bacterium
GTACACGTCCCCTGGTCGTCAACAGGCTTCGTAGGTGTTTAGCATACTATCAAACACATGGTGCTGGAGGAGCTCGCTTGTGGGTCAACGCTCACCGAAACGAATACTCTTTTCCGCTTCAGCGGCTTGGCCGTGCCCTCGCCCTCCTGGTTGTGCCAATCGACGTTTTTTCTTGCACTGGTGCGGAAGCACCAGCGCAAGCCGCACGGCGCAAGCTGCACGCCGAAACCGTCTCTCCCCGCACTGACGTGCGGGGCTCATGGCCTCCAAGCCCCCAAGCCTCCACGCCCTGCAAGCTCTCCGCCAGCTGAAGCCGCGGGCTCGCCGTTCAACCGCCGGCTCACACCGGCGGCTCGCCGTTTGCAAGAACCGGCGCCTGTTCCGGCTTCGGTGCGGAAGCACCGCCGCAAGACCCAGGACCCAAGACCCAAGACCTCCGGAGCGGGAGCACCGGCGCAAGGCGCAGGGCGCAAGCCGCAAGCCGATGCTGTCTCTCCCCCCGCTGACGCGGGAGGCTCGCGTGCCATCCGGGTTGCTAACCGGCCCGCTGTTCGCTGCATCCTTGTGGCAAGGCCAAGGCGGGGCCGTTGCCCGGGGAAGCTTCGGCTACCAGGGCCACCAGCGTGCGGCCGGGCAGTTCCCAATCATAGCAAGTGACAAGCGGTCCTTCTCCCCCGGGGTAAATATCCTTGGGGGGCCGGGCCGAGGTGTTGACAAACTCCCGCCAGGGCAGGTGACGCACCGGCTCGGGCACCACGAAGCGGCCAGGCTCCGGGTCCGCGTGCAGGAATAGCAGCACATGGCGTCCCAGCGGGCGGCCTTGCCGGTCCACCGGCGCGGCAAACACACAGGTGAGCGACCGCTGCGGGCTGAACCAGTCCACCGGCCCCCCGGCCGGATCGTACCAGCTCACATCGGGCAACCCCCCTTCCACCTCGGGCCGCCCGCGGAGGAAGTGGGTCCGCCGCACCGTGGGCTCGGCGCGCCGAAAGCGGATCAGCTCGCGCACGAAGCGGACCAGCTCGCGGTGTTTTCTCACCAGCGACCAGTCGAACCAGGAAAGCTCATTGTCCTGGCAATAGGCGTTGTTGTTCCCTTGCTGGGTGCGGCGGCACTCGTCGCCCATCACCAGCATGGGCACGCCCTGGCTCAGCAGCAGCGTGGCCAGGAAGTTGCGAATCTGCCGCCGGCGCACTGCTTCGATTTTGCGGCTGCGGGTGGGCCCTTCGGCCCCGTAGTTGCAGCTGTAGTTGTTGTTCTCCCCGTCGCGGTTCCCTTCGCCGTTGGCCTCGTTGTGCTTGTGGTTGTAGGAGACCAGGTCGTTGAGCGTGAATCCGTCGTGGGAGGTGACGAAGTTGATGCTGTGATAAGGGCAGCGGCCGCTGGGCTCGTACAGGTCGCTGGAGCCGGCCAGGCGGGTGGCCAGCGCGCCAACCATGCCGGGGTCGCCCCGCCAGAAGCGGCGCACGTCGTCCCGGTAGCGGCCGTTCCACTCGGCCCACCGCATGCTGGCGAACGTGCCCACCTGGTAGGCCCCGGCCGCGTCCCAGGCCTCGGCGATGATCTTGGTATCGGCCAGCAGGGGGTCTTCGGCGATGGCTTCCACCAGCGGCGGGTTGGGGACCAGGTTGCCCTGGCGGTCGCGGCTGAGGATCGAGGCCAGGTCGAAGCGGAAGCCGTCCACGTGGTAGTTGAGCACCCAGTGCCGCAGGCAGTGGAAGATCATCTCCCGCACCACCGGATGGTTGCCGTTGACGGTGTTGCCGCAGCCGGAGTAGTTGCGGTAGTTGCCCTGCTCGTCCAGCATGTAATAGACGCGGTTCTCCAGCCCCTTGAAGCTGAGCGTGGGCCCCCGCTCGTTCCCCTCGGCCGTGTGGTTGAACACCACATCGAGGATGACCTCGATCCCCGCCTCGTGCAGCGCGCGGACCATCTGCTTGAACTCCCGCACCTGCGCCCCCGGCTCCCGGCTCACCGCGTAGCCGCGATGCGGGGCGAAGAAGGCCAGAGGGTCGTAGCCCCAGTAGTTGGGGCGCTGCCGGGGCCGGCCGTCCCAGTCCAGGATGGGGAACTCGTGCACCGGCATCAGCTCCACGGCCGTCACGCCCAGGGATTTCAGATACGGAATCTTTTCGATCACGCCCAGGTACGTGCCCGGCTGTTTGGCCTTGGAGCTGCTATGGCGAGTGAACCCCCGCACGTGCATTTCGTAGATGACCGTTTCGGCCACGGGACGGCGGATGTGGCGATCCCCCTGCCAGTCGAAGTGGTCGTCCACCACCACGCATTTCGGGGGCCGCAGCACGCCGTCGTCGCCAGGCTGGAAGTCCCCGGCCAGGGCCAGCGCATAAGGGTCGATCAGCCGCGCGTGCGGGTCAAAGCGGTGGCCGCGTTTGGGGTCCCAGGGCCCTTCGGCCTGGTAATGGTAGAGCTGCCCCGGGCCTACGCCGGGCACGAACATACACCACACATCGCCCCAGCGGTCGTCTTCCGGGTGGAAGGGGATCACTTCGGCCGGTTCGGTATCTTCCACGCGGTCGTAGAGCAGAAGCCGCATGGCGGTGGCCGAGCGGCTGAAGACGACAAAATACACCCCCCCTTCCCGCACCATGGCCCCGTAGGGCAGCGGGTGGGTGAAGTCGTGGGGTTTGTGGCTTCGGGCCGGTCGTGCCGCTTGGAGCGGCGGTGCGGCCGGCTGGGGGGCCGAGGGGTCCAAGGCGTCTCCTTCCCCTTGCAAGGCAACGTGCGTGGGTTTCCAGGTGCAGTTTGCGAGCCGCACCATTGTTTGTCGGCTGCGGCAAAGAGCCAAGATTGATTATTTTGCCCCGGTTCAGGTGCCAGGGGAAGCTCCGCCTCGGCCGAGGGAAGTCGGCGGCTCGCCGTTGTAAGAATAAGCGTTTGTTCTTGCCGGAGCGTTTTTCAAAAATGGC
>JALSGI010000402.1 GCA_026982835.1 Planctomycetota bacterium
CGAGCTGTTCTTCGGGCAGCAGCACGAACGAGGGCATGGCCGTGCCGTGGATGCCCTGCTTGAGCGTGCGTTTCAGATCGGCCCGCGAGGGCTTCATCCCCGCCTTGGTGGAGGTGAACTTGAAAATCCCTTTCTGGAAATTGCGGGGATAGGGGTTGAGGAACCGGGCCGTGGGCCCCGCGCCGTTGCCGCTGATGCCGTGGCAGTGCACGCAGTGGAGGCGGTACAGCCCGCCCAAGTGCCCGCTCCCCCCGGCCGGACCGGCGGCCAGATAGAGCTTGTTGATGTCCAGCCCGGCCTGGGGCACCGTGCGCGGCTGGTCCGGGGAGCCGAACGCCCCGTACATGGTGTTGACCACGAACTGCATTTGCTGGGGGGTCAAGGCGTCCGGGTCGCGCCCTTCCATATTGAGCGGAAAATACAGCTCCTGCTGCGACCCGCAGCCGACCAACCCGGCCAGCAACAACCCAAGCACCACGACACCGCCGCGGCAGCGGCACTTTGCGGGGAGGAACATCGCTTTGGCACCGTGCGTTTACGAGGAATCGTGTCCTGTATTTGTTCGTGAGCTATCACGGGGATCGGCCGCAAAGGTACCACGTCGGACAGCCCAGCAGCAAAAGTCGGCGCTGTCCTCGGCTCCAACGCCGTCGCATCCGGCAAGGCTTGTACGCACCCAGACCACCGTGTGTGCGTCCCTGGCTTTCCGTTGGCTTGTGGTGGGGGGAGAAAGCCCCCGCTCCCCCCCCGGCGGGGAGAGCCGGAAGGCTTCCGTCTCGGGGGGCTACTGGAGCTTTTCCAGCGGCACTTCGATCGTGCCCAGATCGACGGTTTCGTCCGGCTTGATGGTGATTTTTTTGCGTCCTCGGGGCCAGCCGTCGATCTCCAGTCTGTCGGCTTTTTCGTGCCAGAGCTGTAGCTCCAGCTCGCCGGCCGGAAGGTTCTTGATCTGGAACTTGCCGTCCTTGCCGGTGACGGCCACGTAGGGGTTCTTGCGGATGACCACGTAGCCTTTCATCCAGGGGTGGATGTTGCAGGCCACGGGCACGGGGCGGCTTTGTTGCAGCTTGAACTCGAACTTGTAGGCGTCCTGCGGTTCCGGCACGTTGGCCGGGATGGAGTAGTTGCCGCCCCCTCCGCCGCCGGGGACGGAGATGTTGGTGTTATGGGCCACCGGGTCGGGGTTGGTCACGAACAGCTTCTGGCCCACCAGCACCGAAACCACCCGCGGCTCAAAGCGGCAGTTTTCGTTTTTCAAGATGACCGGCTTGTCCTTGAGGGCTTCCAGCTCCGGGTGGACCTTCACGTTGCGGGTGCGGACGAAGATGACCACATTGGCCAGTCCCCCCTCCGGACCCACCACGATCGACTCGTCCACCAGGTTGTGCTTGCCGCAGAACTCCTGGTCCTTGGTGACATTGATGGGGGTGGGCTTAGGCGGAGCCCCTTTGAGCACGATGCGGCCGGTCAAGTGGCCCCAGCCTTCGGCTTGCTGCGTGGAACCGCCGCCGGCCGTGCTGCCGCTTCCGCCGCCGGAAGAACCGCTACCCAACTGACCACCGCCTCCGCCGGTGGGGGCCGGTGGGGGTGGCGGAGGGGTGCTGCCGCCGCCGCAGCCAGTCCATACGGCCATCCAGCCTGCCAATCCCAACGCTACCAGTGCCCAACGCATGGCTCCAACTCCTCGCAAAGAGTGAGGCGAACAAACGCAAACAAGCTCTTTTGGCCCGAAGCCGCTCGGCTACTTGAACAACTCCGGCGGCACGCGAATCTGGCCCAGGTCGTTCTTCCCGGGTTTGAGCGTGATCTTGAACCGGCCACGCTTGGCTTTCTGGCCGGCCACCTCCACATCGCGCAGGTAGCCCACCTTCTCCTGCCACAGCCGAAACTCCAACTCCACCCCGGCTGGCAGCTTCCGGATGGTAAAACGCCCCTGCTTGTCACTGACGGCCATGTAGGGGTTGCTGCGGGGCAGCACGTAGCCTTTCATCCACGGGTGGATGTTGCAGGTGACCGGCACCGGCACAAACTGGGAAAAACTGAGCATGTGCTCGAACGTCCCGCCGGGGGGGAGCAGCGGGTTGGCCGGTGTGTCGTTGAACGGCTGGCAGTTGCAGTTGTGCGACACCGGATCGGAGTTCTTGTAGGTGAGCTTCTGCACGCCGATCCACACCGTGGCGATCCGGGGGACGAAGCGACCGTCCTTGTTATCCACCACCACCTGCTTGGGCAGCTCCCCCTTCAGGCCCGGGTGGATGCTCACCTTCCGCGGCTTGGTCAGGTAGATGACCACGTTGGCCAGGCCCCCCTCGGGACCCACTACCAGCGACTCGTCCACCAGCATCTTGTCCCCGAAGACGTTCACGTCCTTGGTGATCTTCAACGGCCGGGGCTTCGGGGGCGTGCCGTCGTAGAGGAACTGCCCTGAAAGATCGGCCCACTGTTGGGCCAAGGCCACCGAACCGACCAGCAACCAGCACACCAAGGCTTGCAAAATCGTTTTCATCGTTGCACCTTGCACTTGCTCTGGCACCCGGCCTTCCTCCCTGCAAGCAACCGGTGCCGCGACACGTCTGCTCTGTTCCGTAGAGCTGCTTACTCCCATAGGGTTCACTACATTCTAGTTTTCCCCAGAACACTGCCAAGCCGCGGCGGCGTCCTACAGCGGCGGTTTTCAAATTTTCAGGGCCATTTGCACAAAATCACGGGGAATTGCTTGCCGGGGGGGCAGCTCCCTTGGGGGGTTGGATCGGCCGGATCGTCTGCTGCTGTTTCATGTAGGTGTCCCAGTTGAGCAGCAGATCGGTGATCGCCTCCAGCTGCACACGCGGATCGCCGCTTTGCAGCACCGGTCCCATTGGCACCTGCGGCGGGAAGGTTCGCGGGGCGAACGGGGTGGGCTGGCCCAACTTGAACTGCGTGT
>JALSGI010000403.1 GCA_026982835.1 Planctomycetota bacterium
GCGGTTGGCCAGCGTAGCATCGGCCACAAACGGTAGCAACCGCGTGCTCACGCACGCGGCTCGCCGGACAAAAATCAACTCTTTTGCTCTGGGGGCGCTTCGTCTTGTGCTGGCACGCTAAACGCGTACAAAGCCCGGGGCTCGCCGAAGTCACAATAAGCGCCGACTCAAATACCAACCGGCGAGCCGGGAGCACGAGCTCCCGGAGCGTCGTGTGGAGTGCGGCGGCTTGCCGCCGCAGTGGCTTCGCTCCGGCTAGCCGGAGCAAATAAAAGCGGAAGCAAGCTTCCGCACTCCAAAGAGCCGCAGCGAGCCGGGAGCGTAAGCTCCCGGAGGCGGCAGGACCGCCAGCCACTGGGGGCTTCCGCTCCGGTGCAAGAAAACAGATCACGACGAGCCGCCGACCACGGGGCGTTACTGTCCCCGGGCCAGGCGCCGGACCAGGCGTTGCAGCGTGCGGCCGTAACCGTAGTGCTCCACCTCGATCCAGTGACGCTGGCTGGGCAGAAAATCGCCGCGGGCGTATTGCGGTCCCACGTGCTTCTTCCACTGCCGCAGGCGCTGGGCCACCGGATGGCCTTCGGCCGCCCGGCGCACGAACCAGGCAATCGCCTGGGTTTGCCAGTGCACCAGGGGGAACAGCCCGCTGTCCGGCTGGATCATCCCGGCCACGAACAGATTATCCCACTGCGGCACAAACACGTGGTGCCACAGCCAGGGGCGGCCGTCGCGGATGTTGAGATGCTCCGGGTCGATGAACGGGAACCACAGCCGGTAGCCGGTGGCATAGACCACCACATCGACCCGCTCCCGCGAGCCGTCGGCAAAGTGGACCCAGGGGCCTTCAAAGTGCGTCACGTCCGGCTTGGGCCGCACCTGCCCGTGGCCAATCGCATAAAGCAACTGGCTGTTGATGATCGGGTGGGACTGAAACAGCTTGTGGTCCGGCCGGGGCAGCCCGTATCGCTCCAATCGCCCCACGGCCACCCACAGCAGCAGCCGCGTGATGTGGCGGCGAGCCCAAAGCGGAAGCCGCAGCTGGTGCAGCCACTCCCCGGCCCGATCGATGGGTATGCCGAAGAGGAACTTGGGCAGATAGTAGTAGCCGCGCCGCGTGCTGTGGAACACCGCGCGGGCACAAGCGGCGGCCTCCACGGCGATGTCGCAGCCGCTATTGCCTCCGCCCACGACCAGCACCCGCTTGCCCTCGAAGCAGGCCGGCGTCTTGTAATAGGCCGAGTGGAACGCCACGCCGGTGAACGTGCCGGGAATCTCCGGCCACAGGGGGCGGCGGTGATGCCCATTGGCGATCACCACCCCGTCGAAGCGCCCCAGGCTCCCATCGTCCAGCCGCACCAGCCAACCGTCTCCCCCTGGGGCTGGCTCCAGGCGAGTCACTGCGGTGCGGAAGCGGATCAGCGGCCGCAGCTGGAAGTGCTCGGCATAGGCTTTTAGGTATTCCAGCACCTGGGCGTGATGCGGAAAAGGGGGCCAACCCTGCGGCATGGGAAAATCGGGGAACTGTGTACATCGCTTGGAGGAGATCATGTGCGTGGAGGCATAGACCCGCCCGCCGGGTAAGCGGTAGTTCCACACCCCGCCCAGGTCCGCCTGTTGCTCGAACACCTGCACCTGGATGCCGTGGGCGCGCAGGTTCTTGGCCGCGGCCAGTCCGCTGGGACCGGCCCCAATGATCGCATAACGTAGCGAAGTGTGCACTTGGCCTGGCATGGGAGTGGCTTGGAGAACCGGCTCGGGAGGCGCCTGGCCTCCCCGCGGCAGGGGGGCGACAGCCGCCGGCAGAGGATGCTTTTTCTTGACGCCACGACTGCTAGCGCCTGGTGGAACGCGCCCTTTTCCCTCCAGGCTACCACTGCCGGCAACGGAGAAGAAGACGGAAGCAGAGGAAGCAGAGCCGGGGTGGAAAAAACTTTCCAGGATCGCTATGTATCCATCAAGCAAAAAGGGTAAAATGCCGAACAACGACAGGGAACCCGTACCAACTTCGGACCGGACGCATGCAGGGTGCGAGCCCCATTCTCGGGCGATTGTGGATAGCGTGGCTGGTGGGCCTGTGGCTGGCCTCGCCCACGCTGGGGCTGCCCTGTTGCACCGCGTGCTGTTCGGCCAAGAGTGCTTCGGAAAGCAAGTCTTGTTGTAGCCGCTCCGGCGGAGCCCAGGAGTCGTCTGCCTCGGCCCAGCCCGGGTACCCCCACCAGTGCCCCTGCCACGGCTCTTCGCAGTGCCAATGCGGCCACTTGCAAGTGCTACCGCCGGGCATGGTGGTCGAGTCCAGCAGCTTGCAGAAGCAAGGTTGCGTGGCTCTGGAAGCCCTGAAACCTGTCCCGGTGGTGCTGTCCCAAGAGCAACGTAGGCCCCCTTGGGACTTGCGAGCCTGCCCGCACTCCGGCCGCCGAACCGGGACTGCTCTTTGTGCACTGCTTTGCTGCTTTCTTTGCTAGTGGGTCTCTGCTCCCCGGTGTGTGCAGGCCCTCTTGCCTGCCAGTGAAAGTCCCCGCGCCGTAGAGGCTTTGGCTTCGGCTTGCCGTCGCCTGGCCGACTCGCTGCGGCTTTTGTCCAACGGATGGATCCGACCCGTTTACCCCAAGTGCCCAGGAGAACGAAACGATGTTGCGCGCATGGACTGCCGCGTTGTTGAGCGTGGTTTTCACGGCCCCCTTGGCCCAGGCCCAGCAACCCCAGCTCACCCCGCACGATCAAGTACGCATCGCCGTGCAGCGGATTTGCCCGGTGTCGGGCAAACCGCTGGGAGAGCACGGCCCGCCGATCAAGGTGCGGGTGGGCAAGGAGACGGTCTATCTTTGCTGCCGCGGCTGCCTGCAAGGGCGGATCAACCCCCAGGCCTGGCAGCAGATTCACGCCAACTTTCGGGCCGCCCAGGGCATCT
>JALSGI010000404.1 GCA_026982835.1 Planctomycetota bacterium
CTGGGCCGTTTCGGCCCGCATGGCGCGTTCGGCTTCGGCCGCCTCGGGGTGTTCGGCCCGAATGCGGTCATAGCCTTTCTGGTGCAGTTCCTGGGCCAGTTCCGGGCCGCCGCTTTCCACGATGCGTCCGCCCAGCATCACATGCACCCGGTCCGGCGGGTTGTGTTCCAGCAGCTTGTCGTGGTGGGTGATAATCAGCAGGCCCATCTCTTTTCGGCCGATCTCGGCGATGCTCTGGCTGGCCAGCCGCACGGCGTCCACGTCCAGGCCGCTGTCGGTTTCGTCGAGGATGGCGAACTTGGGCTTGAGGATGGCCATTTGCAAAATCTCGGCCCGCTTCATCTCCCCCCCGGAAAAGCCCTCGTTGACATAGCGGCGGGCGAACTCCACGTCCATCCGCAACTGCTGCATCTTCTCCAGCAGCTCCTTGCGGAATTGCCGCATAGGGATCAGCTCTTCGCCTTCCTGGCGGTCGGGGTTGCGCATGTTGCTGGCCGCCAGGCGGAGGAAGTCGGCCATCCGCACGCCCGGGATGGCCACCGGCCGCTGGAAAGCCATGAACAGCCCCAGCCGCGCCCGCTCATGCGGTTCCAGCTCCAGCAGATTGGTGTCGTTGAGCCAGATGGCTCCTTGGGTCACCTCGTAGCCGGGGTGGCCCATGATGGCAAAGCCCAGGGTGGACTTGCCCGAGCCGTTGGGGCCCATCAGCGCATGCACCTGGCCGCGGCGCAGCTCCAGGTCCACGCCGCAGAGGATGGGCTTATCGGCCACGGAAACGTGCAGGTTTTCGATTCGCAGAACGTCGGTCATCGTGGTGGCGATCATACGAGGGAGTTACTTCTTGCCGGTGAGTTTCTGGTGATGGAATACCACTTCCCGCTCCTCGGCAGCCACATAGCCCGTGTGATGCGGCAGGGGGAGTTCGTCTTCGACTTTCACGCTGGGGTCTTCGACCGGGCCGGTCCAGCCGGGGGCCGGGGCGTCCTTGCGGCGGGCGATGCGGTGCCCTTTGACCTTGTCCTGGATACGCATCAGGCCTTCCAACAGGGCCTCGGGCCGGGGCGGGCAGCCGGGCACGTAAACATCCACCGGCACCACCAGGTCCACCCCCTTGACCACGTGGTAGCCCCACTTGAAATACGGCCCTCCGCCCACGGTACATGCGCCCATGGCGATGACGAACTTGGGATCGGGCATCAGGTTGTAGAGCCGCCGCACGCGGCTGGCCATTTTGTGGGTGACGGTGCCGGCCACGATCATCAAATCGGCCTGCCGGGGCGTGGCCCGCATGGCACCGGCCCCAAACCGGTCCATGTCCCCCCGGTTGGCCGCCGTGGCCATCATCTCGATGGCGCAGCAGGCCAGCCCAAAGGTGAGCGGCCACAGGCTGGACTGCCGAGCCCAGTTGATCGCCTGCTCCAGCGTGGTGACGATCACGCTGTCTTCAAAGCGGCCTTCGATCCAGGGCAGGGGTTGGTTCATTTTGTTGATCCATCCTTCTGCAAAGCGTTTCCCAGTGACCTCAGCCCATACGAAAACGCCAGTATAGCCAGCTAGCAGCCGGGTTGAAACTGGCAATAATCCTTTCCCTGGAAGCGGCACTGGGAAAGCCGCAGCGGGGCATCGACCACCTGGGCCAGGGCCATCCGCTCCAGGGCACAGATGCTGCGATCCTCCTCGGCCAAGGCGGCGTAAGGGCAGTCGTGCACCGTCAGCACCGGCAGTTGGCCCTCGGAGGCCGGTTCCACCTGGGCCTGGATGTTGCGGGCCTGGAACATTCGGGCCAAGGACTCCAACCGTTCCTGGGGGGTGGAACCGCTCACCTGCCCGGCCAACTCTCCGGCCATGGCCCGGGCCACCCGCTGAAGCAATCCTCGCTGGGCCTGCGGGTTCTGGTCCCGACGCAATTCCTGCCACAAGGCCACGGCCAGCTCGGGCATCACCCGCCGCAGCACATTTCGGCCCGAGGCGGTAAGCCGGTAGTGGTGAGCCGGGCGTCCGGGTCCGGAGGGCGACTCGATCGCTCGCTCCACCAGCCCCCACGGGACCAGGCGCGCCAGGCGGGTGCGCACTGCCGAGCGGGTCACGCCCAATCGCTGGGCCAGTTGCTCGGCGGTTTTCGGCCCCGGCTGCAGCAGCCGCAGCAGGGCCCAATCCCCTTCGGTCAATGGAGCGGGAGTCACGGGCACCTCAAGCATGCAGGAAGGAAACTTCCGTTGTTATGGTAGCGGATTGCGCAATTTTGTCAATTCAATTTGCCAAAATCGCGCACTTCCTGGTTCGCTTTCCATAAATGATTGACTTACAATGCTTTGCTTCGATATAACCTAACGCAGTCCATGGGGCGCTGGTTCCCAGCAGGTTTTACCCTGGTGAAAGTCCCCCCTACCGGGGAGAGGGTGCTTCATGAGCACTTCGCAGCAGCCGACAGGCGACAGTTGGGCCTCACGGATCGGGGTGATCCTGGCCGTGGCTGGTTCAGCCGTGGGGTTGGGTAATTTTCTGCGTTTTCCCGGCAACGCGGCCCAAAACGGCGGCGGGGCGTTCATGCTCCCCTATTTCATCTCGCTCTTGATCCTGGGCATCCCGCTTTGCTGGGCCGAATGGACCATGGGCCGCTACGGCGGCAAGCGGGGGTTCAACTCTTCCCCGGGCATCTTTACGGCCATCTGGCCCCACCGGGCGGCCAAGTACTTTGGGGCCATCGCCTTGGCCATCCCGCTGTTCATCTATATGTACTACGTGCAGATCGAGGCGTGGTGCCTGGGCTACGCCCTGCACTACTTGAGCGGCGACCTGACCAGCGCCGAGGCGGCCCGCGAGGCGCTGAACCTGAAAGACCCCGCCCTGGAAGACGCCAAAGTCTTCGGCGCCTTTTTCGATCATTATGTAGGGAGCAAGGAGCA
>JALSGI010000405.1 GCA_026982835.1 Planctomycetota bacterium
CCCCCAGCCTGAAGAGCCTGACCCCCGGCCCCCTGCGGCCCAGGATGCGGCAGTCCGGCGAACCGACCCGGAGCTGCCCCAGGGGGCGCAGCTGCGATTCACATCCTCGGGCTCGGCCCACTGAGCTTGCCCCGGCGGCAGGGGCCTTGCGGGGGAAAGCCTCGGCGGAAGGTCGGCTCGGGCCGCGCCTCTGCGTGACAAATCTGGGCCGTTTATCTATAATGCTTTCTGGTCTGATTGATGCGTCCCCGGGTTTCGCCCTGGCCGGCAACAGGTCTCCCCATCCAGGAAACATCCCGCCTTGTTCGAGGACCCTCCGATGAGTCGTTCTGCGCGTTGGATCAACACGGCATTTAGCCGTCTCCGCATAAGCTGGTTTTGGCTTTTGGTGTTGTTGGTGGCGGCCGCGGGCGGGAGCTGGTTCTTCTTTTTCCGCGGCGAACAAAAAGTCGCGGAAGTGCAAAGCGAGTTCGAGTACGTGGTGCGCCGTTCCGACTTCATCCATGAAGTGACCGAACTGGGGGAACTCCGCAGCTCCCAGAACATCGAAATCCGTTGCGAAGTGGAAAGCCGCGGCGGACAGGGCGTGGCCATCCTGGAACTGATTCCCGAAGGGACCTACGTGAAGCCGGGCACCGTGCTGGCCAAGTTGGACTCCTCAGCCTTGGAGGAAGAGTACCAGCAGCAGCAGATTCTCGTTTCGGCCAGCGAGGCCCGAGTCACCCAGGCCCGCAACGAGTACGAAACCGCCCTGATCGCCAAGCAGGAATACCTGGAAGGCACCTACAAGCAAGAGGAACAACAAATCCGCAGCGAAATCCTCGTGGCCGAGGAGAACCTCCGGCGGGCCGAGGAGTATCTCAAGTACAGCCAGCGCCTGGCCGCCCGAGGCTACATCACCCCCGCCCAACTGGAAGCCGACCGCTTCGCGGTGGAAAAGGCCCGCACCGAACTGGAAACCGCCCGCGTGAAGCTCTTCGTGCTGCAAAACTACACCAAGGCCAAGATGCTCAAGCAACTGGAAGCCGAAATCCAATCGGCCCAGGCACGACTCAAAAGCGAAACCCGCACCTACCAACTGGACCTGGAACGTCTCAAGCACATCGAGCAGCAGATCAAAAACTGCACGATCGTGGCCCCCACGGCCGGGGAGGTGGTCTATGCCAACGATCGCAATCCCCGCGGCAGCGAGGAAGTGGCCATCATCGAGGGGGCCTTCGTCCGCGAACGCCAGGTGATGTTCCACCTGCCGGACCCGAAAAACATGGAAGTGCGAGCCCGAATCAACGAAACCCGCATCGCCCTGGTCCGGGAAGGCATGCCGGCCACCATTCGCCTGGACGCCCGCCGCAACCGGCCGCTGCGCGGGACTGTCTCCCGGGTGGAACGATACCCGATCCCCAACCGGTGGTCCTCCATCAAAAACTACTACTGTTACGTGAAGATTGAGGAAACCGTGCCGGGACTGCGGCCCGGCATGAGTGCCGAGGTGCGCATCCGCGTGCGCGAAGAGCCCAACGTGCTCCAGATCCCCCTGTACGCCGTGGTGGCTTTCGGCAAGAAGCACTACTGCGTGGTGAAGACCCAGGAAGGGGGTCGCGCGGTTTACAAGCGGCGGGAGATCACCCTGGGCCCCAACAATGATCGCTTCGTCATCGTCCGCTCCGGGCTGAAAGAGGGGGAAGTGGTCGTGCTCAACCCGCGGCAGTATCTCGATCTGCCCAAGACCACCGAAGACCCCAAGGAGTATGCCAAGCAGCGTCGGGGTCGCCGGGGTCCGCCGGGGGCCCGCCGCGGCAAGGAAGGAGCCTCGCGGCCTCCGGGACGGGGGCGCCGGCCGCCAGGGGCAGCTGCCCCCAGGGGCCCGTCTCGCCAGGGCCGTCCCCCCGGCCAGCGACCTGCCGGGCCCCGGCCCAAACGACCCGCCGGGCCCCCCGCCGGATAAGCTCCGTGTGTCTGCTTCCTGCTCTCCGCTTGCGGCTTTCCTTCCTGGCATGGCTTCGATGAATACGGCTACCACGACCGAATTTGCCGCTCGCATTGTCGATTTGAAAAAGGACTATCACCTGGGCGAGGAGCCCGTACGCGCGCTGCGCGGCGTGAGCTTCGACATCCCGGCCGGGGACTTCGTGGCCATCATGGGGCCTTCCGGCTCCGGGAAATCGACGCTGCTGAACCTGCTGGGCTGCCTGGACCGCCCCAGCGGCGGCAAGTACTACCTGGGCGACGTGGACGTGGCCCGGTTGAGCGACGACGAGCTGTCGGAGATTCGGGCTTCGCGGATCGGGTTCGTCTTCCAGTCCTATAACCTCATTCCGCAACTGACCGTGCTGGAAAACATCGAGGTGCCCCTGTACTACCGCGGGCGAATCACCCCCGCGGACCGGCGCCGCTGCCGGGAACTGGCCCAGCGGGTGGGACTGGGCGACCGGCTCGACCACCGGCCCACCCAGCTCTCCGGCGGCCAGCAACAACGCGCAGCCATCGCCCGCAGCCTGGCCAACGACCCCTACTTCATCCTGGCCGATGAGCCGACCGGAAACCTCGACTCGGTCACCACCGAAAGCATCCTCGACCTGCTGGTGGAACTGAACCGCGAGGGCAAGACTATCGTCATGGTGACCCACGAAGAAGAAGTGGCCGCGCGAAGCAAGCGCATCATCCGCCTCCGCGACGGACTCGTGCAATCGGACCAGCGGCTATGAGGTTCTTGAGCTGGCGTACCTGGGCCCTGGGTGTGAAGAGCGTGATGCTGCACCCGCTGCGCTCGGCCCTGACCGTGCTGGGCATCTTCATCGGTGTTTCCAGCGTCATCTGGCTGCTGGCCATCGGCGAAGGGATCAGCCGCAAGGCCCAGGAGCAGATCGCCAGCCTGGGCGCAGAAAACATCATCATCCGTTCGGT
>JALSGI010000406.1 GCA_026982835.1 Planctomycetota bacterium
CGGATCGCGTGGCGGCTTTCGTGGGCGAGCCGGTGCAGGGGGCCGCCGGGGTGATCGTCCCCCAGGAAGACTACTGGCCCCGCATCCGCCAAATCTGCAATCGCTACCAGGTGCTGCTGATTGCCGACGAGGTGATCACCGGCTTTGGGCGCACCGGGCGGTGGTTCGCCCTGCAGCACTACGGCGTGGAGCCGGACATCGTCACCTTTGCCAAGGGGATCACCAGCGGCTATTTCCCCTTGGGGGGCATGGGGGTCAACGACCGGATCGCCGAGGCGATCGACCAGGGGCAGGGGAAGTGGATGCACGCCTACACGTACTCGGGCCATCCGGTCGGCTGTGCCGTGGCGTTGGAGACGCTGCGGATTTTGCAAAGCGAGGGGTTGCTGGAGCGGGCACGAGAGCTAGGGCAGCGTATTCTTTCCGGCTTGCGCACGCTGGAGAGCCACCCGCACGTGGGCGAGGTTCGGGGGCTGGGGCTGATGGCCGCCGTGGAGCTGGTGGCCGACAAGGCCACCGCCCGGGAGTTCCCTTCCGAGCAGGCCGTTGGGGAACGGGTGCACCAGGCCACCCAGCGGCTGGGAATGTTTACTCGCATGCGCGGCGACGTGTACAACGTGGCTCCTTGTTACCTCACGCAGTGGGAACAGGCGGATCGGATGGTGGAGATTCTGGGCCAGGCCATCGAGGAAGTGCTGGGGAAATAGTCCCCCTGAGAACGGCTGCACGTGCGGGGAAAACAAACCCAGCCTTTAGCAGCCCGACCCCCTTGGCACTTTGCGCCGCTGGAACCGTGAATAGGATGGAAGGAAGGGGCGGCACGGGCTTGCAAAGCCCGATGTCCAACGTGGAAGGTGACGCAATCGCTGCTGTTGGCCCATCGAGCAACCGCACATCATGACGGCAACCGAAGCGAGCAAGACGAGTTCCGAACCCCCCCTCCCGGTTCAGGAACAGACCAGCCAAACCCGGCCCATCAGTTGGACGGCCCTGCTGGCCTTGTTGCTGGGGCTGAGTTCCCCTCTGGTGCTGCTCAGTGCGTGCTTTTTGCTCTTTCCCTTGGGAGCGGTTCTGCTGGGGGCGGTGGCCTTGTGGCAGACGCACGAGGTGGAGCCTGTTCCCCTGGGACGTGGGGCCGCCTGGATGGGGCTGTTTTTGGGCTTGTTCGTTGCCTCCGGTGCGGTCGCCTATCAAGCCGCGATGACCACCCTGGAAGAGACCCAAGTGGATGTGCTGTTTCAGCAGTTTCTGGGCTATCTCCGCCAGGGGAAACTGGCCCGGGCACATCAACTGACGCGCAATCCGCTGTTTCGCCTGGAAAGTCCGGACCACATCGAGCCAAAGTATGCCTCCGACCCGGAATTGACTCGCTCCCTGGAGGAGCTCAAGAAGGATCTGGTGGTAACGTTCTTGGTATCGGCCCGGAAGATCGAGGTGACCGAGGCGTTGACCTTTGTCGATCTGGTCCAGGAGAACCGGAAGCTCCTGCGCCGGCAGTACACGCTTCGGGTGGTCACCGAAGCAGGAGAACGGAAGGAAGTCACCCTGGATGTGGTGTTCTTGCGCCGGGCCGACACTCGAGGCGTGGGCGCCTGGTGGATTCAGAAGTTCCACATTCCCGTGGATCAGCTCTTTTGAGCCCGTGACTGCGGAACCGGCGACCGGCGGTCCCAGGCGGCGTACGCGTTTAGCGTGCCAGCACAAGACGAAGCGCCCCCAGAGCAAAAGAGTTGATTTTTGTCCGGCGAGCCGCGTGCGTCAGCACGCGGTTGGCGAGCCCCGGGCTTTAGCCCGGGGAGAGCCGAATAAGTGCATTGCGTTGTTTTTCTCCGCCAGCCGAAGCTGGCGGCTCGCCATTTGCAAGAAAAAACGCTTGTTCTCTCCTAGCATGGAAACGCCAAACCAAGTGATGTGCTAGCCGACTAAACACGTACCAGGCGGCTCAACTTGCCGACGCGCTCCCGCCCACCCATAGCCGAACCAGGCGGATCGCCAGCAACAACAGGGCCATCAGCGGCAGGCAGACCACCAGGGCCACCAGCACCAGCGAGGCGACGGCGAACACGGGGAACACGGCTTGCCATGCCTGAGCCCAACGACCCACCAGCACTCCGGCGGCCAGGCACAACGCCGGCCCGTAAGGCAACGCCCGCTGAAGCGAGCCGAACAGAACCCACACCACCAGCACCAGTGCCAGGGCGGCCAGCGGGGCCAGGAAAAACACCACCACGGCCATCTGCCAGCCCAGGTAGGCGCCGATCATGCCCATCAGCGTCACGTCCCCAAAGCCCAGGGCCTCCTTTTGCAACGCCAGGCCGGTGACCACGCGCACCAGCCAGGTCAGGAGCACGGCTCCACTCAGTCCCAGCATGGCGCGCACCCAGGCGGCGTAGGGTGCCCCGCCCATGTACCACAACACGGTACTGACAGCTCCCAAGCCCGCCAGCAACACCAGCGCCCGGTGGGTGGTGCGGTGCGTGACCATGCGAGCCAAGAAGAACCATACGGCAAACCGTAGCCCGCGCCGCGGATACCACCGCCGCGGCACCAAGGCGTAGCACCACAGCAGCAAGCAGGCCCAAAGCACTCCCAGCGAGCTCCACCGCCCCGGGGGAAGCTGCTGCTGCACACTCTGAGGCCAAAACGGCCCCAGGCATTCCAGTCCCGCGGCGGGTTCCTGGACCGGCACCGGCAACCCGGCTTGCGGCCACAAGGCCGCCAGCAGCAGGGCCAACAAGGTGCCGGGTACGGTCACGGCGTCGGGGATGGTCCATTCGTCCAGGTCGATGCCGCTGGCCACCACCAGGAAGAAAAACAGGGCCAGTCCCCAAATCCACGTCCCCCAGGCGGACCAGTTCCCGGCAGTCGCCTCTCCCGGCAGCGTGGCAA
>JALSGI010000407.1 GCA_026982835.1 Planctomycetota bacterium
GCCATAGGGGAAAAACCCCGGGCCGGAACAGGTGGCAATCGCCGCTTGTACTCAAACCGCACCCAGCAGGAAAAGTCCAGCCAAAGTGCCGTGCTGCCAGTGCCAGCAGGGGGACAGGAGTTCAGTCCTGCCGAAGCGGATCGCTCTAGGAACCAAGCCGATTCCAACGGTACAATCCGCCCGCTGGTGCCAAGCGGCCTGCGCCACCTGGATGCGGTTGCAGCCAGCCGGCTGTTCGTTGGAGCAAGAACGCTACCGCCGCTCCCGCCTGGCCACGAGGTTTTTCCTTGCTTGGAGGTGCACGGATGCAGAGCAAATTGCTCCCAGGGATGTTGTTTTTTCTGCTAGCAGCTCTCCCGACCGGAATTCTGGCCCAGGGGCAGCCGCCGCGGCCTGGGGCCGCGCGTGGGCAACGACCCGCCCCCCAGGGCCGCATCGCCCCGCCGCCGTTTCGGCTCACCCGAGAGCAGCTGCACGAGCTTTGGGCAGT
Organism: Planctomycetota bacterium; assembly: GCA_026982835.1. Classification (GTDB taxonomy): domain Bacteria; phylum Planctomycetota; class Planctomycetia; order Pirellulales; family S012-138; genus S012-138. The sequence continues at coordinate 491 of JALSGI010000407.1, forward strand.
GCTCAAGGCGTGGGAACAGCGGGCCCGAGGGATCGAGACCCTGCGGGCCGATTTCATCCTCTGGAAGTACGACCTGAACTTCAGCCCCACCAAGCCCGCCATCTACTACGGCGAGCTGCGCTACAAGGCCCCGGACAAGGGAATGTACCGCTACCGCGAAAACCCCAAGAGCCAATGGATCGAGGACTGGTCCTGCGACGGGCAAGCCGTCTATCGGCTCGACCATGCCAAGAAACAACTGGTGGTGCACCCGCTGCCGCCGCAGTTGCGAGGCCGGGCCATCGCCCAGGGGCCGCTCCCCTTTGTGCTGGGAGCCGACGCCCAAACCCTGCTGAACCGCTACTACATGCGGCTGGTCACACCCCAGGAGCGGGCCCAGCAGGAAGTGTGGCTGGAAGCCTGGCCCAAGCGGCAGCAAGATCGGGCCGATTTCCAGACGGCCACGGTCATTTTCCGCAAAAAGGACTTTCTGCCCTACGCCGTGCAGCTGGTGGCCCCAGGCGGCAAGAACCGCGACGTCTATCAATTCAACAACCTGAAGATCAACGGCGGCTTTCTGCAGCGGCTGTTCGGCCAGGAGACGTTCACGCCCAGCTTGCCCCGAGGGTGGAAGCGGGTGGTGCAGCCGGTGGCCCAGCCGGCCCAATCGGCTCAAGGCGTGCCGCCTGCCGCTCCAGGCCGCTTTCCGCGGCGGTAGCGGTTCGGCCGGCTTTGCGGAACCGCTTGCCAAAACGCTCCGTGCAAGGCGAGGCGGGGAGACAAACAAAACGGCTTGTCCGACTTGCGGGCCGGACAAGCCGCGGGAAGAAAGCAGCGCGGGGCTGTTCCTAGCCGATGATCCCCTGGACCACTGAGCCGGAGACGCCTGTGAGGCGGAAGTCCCGGCCCGAGAAGCGGAATGTGAGCCGCTTGTGGTCCAGCCCCAGCAGGTGCAGGATGGTGGCGTGCAAGTCGTGGATGTGCACCTTGTCCTCCACGGCTTCCACGCCATGCGGGTCGGTCTTGCCGTAGTGCTGGCCGCCGCGCACTCCGCCGCCGCACATCCAGGCGGTGAATCCCCGGGAGTTGTGGTCCCGGCCGTCGTTGTTCTGCACGTGCGGGGTGCGGCCGAACTCACCGCACCAGACGATGAGTGTCTCTTCCAGCAGGCCGCGGGCCTTCAGATCGGCGATCAAGGCGGCGATGGGCTGGTCGGTCTCCTGGCAGTTGCGCCCCAACCGCTGCCGCAACGCCCGGTGCTGGTCCCACGAGCCGTGGTTGAGCATCACGAACCGCACGCCGTTTTCCACCAACCGTCGGGCCAACAGGCACTGGCGGCCGAAACGGTCGGTCACCTTGCCGGGGCCCACCCCGTAAAGCTCCAGCGTTTTCTCCGATTCGTTGCTCAGGTCCACCAGTTCCGGCACGGTGGTTTGCATGCGGAAGGCCAGCTCGTAGGACTGGATCACTCCTTCCAGCTCCGGGTGCACCTGGTCCTGCTGCAGCCGGCGGCGGTTCATCCACTGGATCAGCTCCAGTTGCTTGTGCTGGCTGTCCGGGTCCAGGTAGGGGTTTTTCAGGTTGGGGATGGGGGAAGGCACGGTGGGCCGCCGGCGCGGGTTGCGCCGCCGGGGAGCGGCCCCAAGACGCACCGGCGTCCCCTGGTACGGAGCCGGGAGAAAGCCGCTGCCGTAGGTGAGTGTGTCCCCCACGCGGGGATTGAGCACCACGAACCCGGGAAGGTTCTGGTTCTCGGTGCCCAGCCCGTAGTTGATCCATGCGCCCATGCTGGGCCGCACGAAGCGGAACTCCCCGGTTTGCAGCAACACGGTGGCCGCCCGGTGGTTCGGCACGTCGGTGTACATGCCGTTGATGATGCACAGTTGGTCGGCATGCTGGGCCAGGTGGGGGAACAGGTCGGAAATCCACACGCCGCTTTGGCCGCGGCGGCGGAACTTCCACGGCGAGGGCATCCACACCCGCCGCCCGCGCTGGTCGGCCGACTTGTCGGCGTCCTTGGCCAGTTGGGGCTTGTAGTCGAAGGTATCGACGTGCGAGGGGCCGCCTTGCATGTACATAAAGATCACGTGCTTGGCCCGGGGGGGAAAATGCGGCGCCCGGGGAGCAAGCGGATTGGCCGAGGCGGCTCCTTCCCGCGCGGCCGCCTCGTGGCACAACGCGGCCAAGGCCACATAGCCGAATCCGCAGGAAGTGCTCTGTAGCCACTGGCGACGACTCCACACTCGTTGTTCGGACATGGGGCATACCCTCAACGGTTAAAGGTCCACTGCGCCGATCCGCGTCGGCAGCTCGTCGTGCTGGGGATCAGTACAAGTAACGGAACTCCGCCGAGGCGAAAAGCGCCTGGCAGAAGTCGGTCCACACCTTCGCGGCCTCGGTGCCGGGAGTCGT
>JALSGI010000408.1 GCA_026982835.1 Planctomycetota bacterium
CGCGGATTTCGCCGATGAGGATCACGTCCGGGTCGTGCCGCAGGATGCTCCGCAGCCCGGCGGCAAAGGTGAGCCCGATCTTGCTGTGCACCTGAATCTGGTTGATCCCCTCCAGGTGGTACTCCACCGGGTCTTCGACGGTGATGATCTTGATGGCCGGGTTTTTGATTTCGTTCAACGCGCTGTAAAGGGTGGTGGTCTTGCCGCTGCCGGTGGGACCGGTCACCAGGATGATCCCGTGCGGCAGAGAGATCAGCTCGCGGAACGTTTCTGCCACGCCCGGCGGCATGCCCACGTTGTTCAGGTCGAAGATCATCCGCTGCCGGTCCAGCAACCGCAGCACCACGCCTTCGCCGTAGAGCATGGGGATGACCGACACCCGCACGTCGATCTCCCGGCCCGACACCCGCAGCTTGATCCGCCCGTCCTGCGGCAGGCGTTTTTCGGCGATGTTGAGCCGGGCCATGATCTTGAGCCGGGTGACGATGGCCGAGTAGAACTGGTTGATCTCCGGCGGCACCGGCTGCACGCGGAGCATCCCATCGACGCGGAAGCGGATCGAAAGCCGGTCCTCCTGCGGCTCGATGTGCACGTCGCTTGCGTTCTGGGCCAGCGCTTCCAGCAGCAGTTGGTTCACCAGCCGCACCACGGAGGCGGCCTGGGCCTCCTCGGCCAGCTCGCCGGCCTCTTCGCCGATCTCTTCCAGCAGCTCGACTTCGTCCTCCCCGGCCCGGGACACCAGCTCGGTGATCGTGTCGCCGCCTACGCCCAGCAGTTGCTTGATCCGCTCCTGGATTTCGCTCTTGGGAGCCAGCACCGGCCGCAGGGGAAAGCCGCTGCGGGAACGCAGTTCGTCCAGGCCCTCCAGGTCGAACGGATCGCTGACGGCCACCTCCACCAGCCCGTTGTCCCGACGCAACGGCAAAAGCGCATGGCGGAAGATCGTCGAAGTGGGGAACTGCTCCAGCAACCGGCGATCCACCTCCACGCCGCGCAGGTCCACGAACCGCATGCCCAGCTCCTGGGCCAGCGCCCGCAGGGCCTGCTCCTCGTCCAGCAGTCCCATCTCCACGGCCACCTGGTCCAGGCGGCGGTCGCCGCAGCGGCCCTGGAGCTGCTGGACCTGGTCGGGTCGCAGCAGCCGGTGTCGGATCAGCACACGGGCAATATCCATCGTTCCGTCGGCTCGATTCGCAAGTCCAGGGAGGTATTGGTTCGGCCGGCCACGGCCGGGGGAGGAGCATTCCGACCCCATGCCGGCCGGGAAGGTTCATCCGGGTCGGGATCGCCGTTCTTCCCAGCGGCTAACGCCCAGGGGGGCGAAGCGGTCCCCGGGGACCGGAAAACGGCGGTCGGCCACCGGAGCCGCGATCGCGGCCGAAGGGGCTTCGCGAGGAACCAAACGGGCCGCCGCCGGGGCTCATCCCCATGCGCCGAGCCCGCAAAAACTCGAAAAACCGCCGGATGCGCTCGGCCCGTTCTGCGTCGAACGAACCGGAACGCGAAGCCGTCGTTGTGCTCTGCCGCGAAGTGCTCCGCGAACCGGGAGCCGCCGTGGTGCTGACGGTCACTTGCGGAAACAGCGAAACCAGCGCCTGCTGCACCGCGGCACTGTCGGCGTTGTTCAACGCCACGACGCGGACGCTTCGCTGCGCGGCCCGGGCCGCCTCGTCCAGCTCCCGCACCAGCGCCTCCACTTGCCGGAACAACGCTTCGCTACAGGAGACCACGATCTGGCTGGTCTGCTCGTCCACGCCCAAGGTCATCCGCACCCGCCGGTTGCTCCCGGAGCGGGAAGAGGAGTTGTTATTGGAACCGAAGCTGCGGAAGAAAAAGCTCCGGCGGGAACTTTCCTGGCGCGTCGTATCCTGCAAGTAATCCTGGTACACGTCCCGCAGAATCGCGGCCACCTGGTTCACGTCGGCATAGCGTACCGGGATGGTCCGCGGCACCCGGTCGCGGAACTGTCCGGGCAGCTCGTCGGCATCCAGCAGCTTGAGCAACTGTTCCACGTCGCGCACCAGCTCCGGCGGGCCGGTGACGAACAGGGCGTTGGAGCGGGCCTCGGGCACGATCTGTAACGTCCCCGCACCCGGCACCGCCGTGGAACTGCTGCTCCCCACCGGCAGCATCTGCTCCAGCACGGCCGCCGCTTCGGTAGCGTCGCTGTTTTTCAGGTAGAAGACCGTCCAGCGCGTTTTGGGCGCAGTGGTCCGGGCCAACTGGCGCAGGAGCCGCTCCAGGCGGTCCAGGGCCTCGGTGTCCTCGGAACTGATGATCAGCCGCCCCCCTTCCACCGTGATCACAATGGGCGGCTTGGCCGCAGGAGGCTCCGCCGCAGGTTTTTCCGCCGGGGGTTTTTGGGGCTGTTTTTGTTCTTGAGGTTTTTGCTCTTGAGCTGCAGGTTGCTGCTCCCCTTCTCCCAACAGTTCCTTGAGAGCTTCTTCCACCGGGTCGGGTTCTTCGGCCGGGAGGGGTTCTTCTTGGGGGTCGGCCGGGGCGTCGTCGGCTTGTTCAGGAGGTTGACTTTGCTCCGGCTGCGGCTGCAACAACACGGTGCTGCTCACCGTAAGCGAAGGCACGCGAGGAGCCACCGAAGCCGTATTGCGATCGATCACGGGAGTCTTTCCAGGCGGAGTGCGCAAACCCGGTGGAGCTTGCCGCGGCGGGTTCTGTTGCGAGGAAGGGCGAATGTTCCCCGGCGGAACCGGCCGGGACGAGGCGCCGGATGCACCCGGCGGTTGCTCCTCAGGCACCACCACCCGGATGGGATTGCCCCCCGAGGCACGCCATAGTTGTTCCAGCAGCCGAGCCACGCGGGCGGCGTCCTGGCCCAGGTCGAACTGCCGTACCGGCCCCCGCTGCTGAACCGCCCCCG
>JALSGI010000409.1 GCA_026982835.1 Planctomycetota bacterium
TGCGGGAGGGCTTCCTGCCCCGGGCGTCCGGCACGCACCGGCACCAGCGGTTGGGTAATCACCGGCTCTTCCGACTCCGGTTCCGGCGTTTGCACCTGCGGCAGGGTGGGCAGGGTGCGGTGGCCCGCCGACAGCAATCGCTTCACCGGTCCCGGCTCCGTCGGCGGGGGCGTTTGCTGGGCTGTGGCCTGGACCGGGGGTTGGGGCTGCGGCGAGTCCATCGGCGGCAGGGGGAGCCGTTTTCCCGCGGCGCCTTCCCCCCGAAGCAGCTCTGCGTCCAGGTCCGTCTTCATCTCCGGCAGCAAGGGTCCGGGCCGCTGCCGGACCACGGCGGCTTCCCCCGGATGCGGCTGGCCTGCGGCCACGCGTTGCGGCTCCGGCAGGGATTGGTCGGCCGGGGTTTGCAACGGTGGCGGGTCGGGGACCGGCTCCGGCGGGGAGGGCCGGGGCGCTTGGGTCGCCTGCGTGGGAGCCGGCACGGCGTGTTCTGCTTTCGGCTCCACCGGCGGCAGCTCTTCCGGCGGATGAGGCTCTGCGGGCGAGTCGTCTTCCGCCCCGGTAACTCGTGCCGGCAAAAGCACGGTAGCCTTTTCGGCCACCTGGCGCCGCCGAGGTTGGCCGGGGAGAAGCTCTTGCGGGGGGTCTCGCTGGGGCTCGGCGGGCAGCAACTCCGGCGGTTCGGCCTCCAGGCGTTCCCAAGGTTGCGGATCCTGCTGGGCCGAAGCAGGCTGCTGCCGCTGCGGGTCGGTGGAGATATCCACGATGCGAATGGGCGCCGTTTCCCGTTGAGAGCCCTGGTAGCCGCTGAGCAGCTTCACCGTGGCCGCGTAGGTCAACAGCAGCGCGTGGACCATCAACGAGATCAGCACGCACTTGCGCAAAGGGCGGGAACGCCCCCAGGGTGAAAGCAACACCAACAGCAACCCCAGGCTCACCAGGCCCAGCAAGCCCCAGAGGATCCACAACCACAAGGGCACCGCAGTGGTGGCAACGGCGGCCAGCATCGCCGGGTCACCTCCTTGTGCGCAAGGGTTGCACGGAGATGGCCAGCTCTTTCAGCCCCGCCTGGCGGCAGGCTTCCAGCACCTCGGCCACGCGCTGGAAGGCCCCCTGGGCGTCGCCGCGGACGACCACGCCCTGGTCGGGGTATTGCCTTCGGGCCTGCCGCAGTCGGCGTTGCAACTCTTCCAGCGTGACCGGCTGCCCCTGGAGCGTAATCCGTCCGTCCCGATAGACGTTGATCACCTTTTTCTCCGGCGCGGGAGTGAGCGGGCCGGAGCTGCGTACCTGTGGCACCTGCAGCCGGATGTCGCGTTCCATCTGCGAGAACGAGGTGCTGACCATAAAGAAGATGATCAGCAGGAACACGATGTCGATCATCGGCGTCAGGTTCAGCGTCGGCTGTTCGTCCCGGTGGACTTTCAGCGGCATGGGCATTCGGCTCCTGGGGTCCCTAGGCGGCTTTGTTTTTGCGTTTGGGGGCGGTTCGGGCCGTGTCGCGTTGGGCCTCCGCGGCCACCAGCTCCACCACCTCCTGGCCCAAGGCGTCCATCTCCATCACTAGGCGATCCACGCGGCTGACGAAGTACAGGTAGGCGATCAGGGCGGGAATGGCCACCGACAGCCCGGCCGCAGTGGTCACCAGCGCCTTGCTGATCCCTTCGGCCAGCAGCTCGGGGCGTCCCAGGGCCATGTTGGTGGCGATGGACTGGAACGCTTCGATCATGCCCATTACCGTGCCCAGCAGTCCCAGCAGCGGGCAGACGGTGGCCACGGCGTTGAGCACCCGCAGGTACTTGCGCAGGTGGTTGGTGACGCGCTCGCCGGCGTCGATAAGGGCCTGCTCCACTTCCACCGAGGGCCTGCCCCACTTGCGTACCGCGGCGGCGAACAGTTCGGCCACCGGGCTTCGATTTTGCCGGCACAGTTCCAGGGCTTCTTCGGGGGTGAGCTGGCCTTGTTCCAACTGGAGCAAGAACCGCTTGACAAAGGGGCGGGGAATGACGTTTCCCCGGCGCAGGCTCACCAGGCGCTCCAGCACGAACACCAGCATCAGCACCGAGCAGCCGAGGATGGGCACCATCAGCACCCCGCCGCTGCGGATCACTTCCAGCAGGCTCCGTTGCTGGGTGCCCAGGCCCGGCGGGGGGGAAGAGACGCTTGCCGCGGGCGGGCTTTCCGGGGTGGTTTGGGCCGCGGGAGTCTGCCCGTGGCAAAAATCCACACCAAGCAACAAGCATACGGCCAGCAGCGCCCCCCAGACAACAGGGCGCCGGCCGGCAAGCAGAAGATGCAATGGGTGCATGGCGAGCCCTCGCGGGACTGGGTTGGCAAAGCGGATGTGCCCCCAGGCTGCACCGGCCCGATTCAACGAACGGCCGTCGTCTGGTTGCGCAGAGCCCGAAGCAGTTGGGCAGCCTGGTCCTTGTAAGGAGAATCGGCCGCTTGTTGCACGATGCGCAAATAGAGTTCTGTGGCCTTGTCTGGTTGCCCCAGCTTCTCATAGCATTTCCCAGCCTGCAAAAGTCCCGCAGCCTGCCAACTCGGGTGGTTCGGGTACAGCACGTCCACCCGCAGGTAGTGCCGCAGGGCCTCCTGGTAGTTGCGCTGGTGGAAGTAGCTTTCGCCGATCATCCACTGGGCCATGGCGGCTCGCTGGGACCCTCGGGCGCGGGGGGAACGGATCACCCGGGTGAAGGCCTCTCGGGCCTGGTCGAACCGGGCCAGGGCCAGCAGGGCCCGGCCACGCACGTAGTGCAGCTCGTATTTTTGCGGAAATTGGGGGAACCGCCGCAGGGCTTCCTCGGCTTCCTGGAGAGCTTGCCGCCACTTTTTCATCTGCACCGAGCACTGGGCCAGCCGCAAGTGCAGC
>JALSGI010000410.1 GCA_026982835.1 Planctomycetota bacterium
CCGCAGCCTCATTGGGCTTATATGCCCCGGCAAGAAACCGGTTACAATATGGGCGGGAAGGATCTTCTGTATCCGTGGTCCCTACGGAGACCGATGGGTCAGTTTCAGTTGTGCACCCTTCCCGCCTTTGAAGGTGATCCGGGGCGGCTTCCGGCCGCCCCGGCTGGCTATACGGCCCGAGGCCGCTGCCCCGGCAAGAAACCGGATACAATATGGGCGGGAAGGATTTTCTGTATCCGTGGTCCCTACGGAGACCGATGGGTCAGTTGCTTGTGTCCACCCTTCCCGCCTTTGAAGGTGATCCGGGGCGGCTTCCGGCCGCCCCGGCTGGCTATACGGCCCGAGGCCGCTGCCCCGGCAAGAAACCGGATACAATATGGGCGGGAAGGATCTTCTGTATCCGTGGTCCCTACGGAGACCGATGGGTCAGTTGTGTTTGTGCACCCTTCCCGCCTTTGAAGGTGATCCGGGGCGGCTTCCGGCCGCCCCGGCTGGTTTTTGGCGTGGCGGTGTGCAAAGGATTGCAGGTCCTTTCACATTGCACCCCCCGCGGGCGGGGGTGTTGGCGCGGAATCGCCGGGGGCGGGGTGAGAACTCAGGCTGCCGATCCTGGCCCCGAACAGAAGACCTCATGCCTCCCTATCGGCCGCGTGGATCGGGGAGTCCAAGAAACATGGCCGCCCTCAGCCTGGATAGAAAAGCGCCTTGCGTCCTGCGCCGTGCGCCATGCGCGGGCACGATCAAGCGCCTGCCGACCAGGAAGCGTTCACCACAAGAGCAATCGCTTCCTCACGAACCGCAAGCCGCAAAGCGCAAGGCGCAAGCCGATCCGGTGCTGCCGGGCGGCCCGGCGAACCGTCCGGTCCGAAACCCCCAAGTGCCGGGCCGCGTCCCTGGTGGTGCACAACTGCATGGCTGCCTCCTATTGTCCGCCGCCGGACAATCGATAAAAATAACCTGGCAGCGCCGCCGAGAAACGGATCAGGTCTTCAAGGGAGAAAGGCCATGAAGTTCATCATCGACGAGTACAAGCGGACGATGAAGGATTACTCCCCCCTGGAGAAGACGATCTTCATCATCGGCAACATCATCATTCTGGGCTATTTTGCTTATCATTTCATTCCAGCAATGTTCGAGTAGATCAGCCACATCCGCCACAGCCCCGGCCTTCTCTCTTCTCCGCCCCCCATTTGCCCAGGGGACAGCTCTCGGTGGCGTAGGCGGTTTTTAACTTGATCCAGCAGCCGCACTCGGAGCACCAGCCGTCTTGGTTTTTCTCGCACGCGGCACACGTCTCCAGGGCCGCAAGGCGGCCCTGTTGGCTTCGCAGCGGCGCACCGGCCCCCAGCCAGCGGGCGGTGGCCGCCGTAAATCGGGCCGCTCGGCCCAGCAGCCCGGGCTGTCCGGGGCGGTCTTCGGGGCGCAGAGGCATTACCAGGTCACCTCCAGTTCTACATATCCTCCAAATCCCATATCGCAACAACCGCCTGGAAGTGTTTTGGTGTATGTTATTCGCTTACCAGCGCAATCTAGCGCGAGCGGGTCGAATGAGTCAAAGAACAGCCCACCTCCGTCACAGTTGTATTTCAGGGCCGGGTGTACCCCGGCTGCCGCGCACGCTAGGAAGAACTCAAGCACGCCGCAGTTAGCGTCGTTCATCAACCCAGTCCAGCCATTCTTCGAAGAGTCCCACGTAAGGGTTGTGGTCTTACCTTGCCAGCAACTACAGGCGTTCATGCCTGTGGTAATAGTCAGCGTTAGCTGGTTGGGCATTCCAGAGCAGGAGCAGTTATTTGACCCGCCGCCTCCTCCGCCGCCGCCCGAGCCGCCGGAGCCGGTGTCGCATTCGTTGGTGCAATTTGGCGGATCGAGGCAGCCGTCGTTGCACACCTCAACCAGCAGCCCGTTTTCGAACCGCCACCGCTCCACCAGAAAACGGTTTTTGCCGGTGTTCGGATCCGTGCACACCCCCACTACTACGCTTTTGACTACCGTCTGCCCGCCTCCTGCGAGACAGTCCTGGCAAGAGCCAAAGGGGCCTTGAAAGTCGCCCAGGGTGTGCGTGGCCGCGTCGGTCGTGGAAGAAACCTTCCAGCAGTAGCCGTCCCAGCGGACATATCCGCCCGTGGCCGCGGCCAGGCGGGGGTCCTGAGCCACGCGATCAGCAGGGAGCTTTGCCGGGTCCTGGCAGCCGGAGGTGTAGCAGTCCGCCACCAGCTTGTAATTTTGGGAGCAACTCGTGCAGCCGACAGCCGTGCCGACTGCGTAAAAGTCCTCCTCGTTTCCCGTCCAAGAAAGCCCCCCAACTTGTGTCACTTCCCAGCAAGTGCCGTCGTCTCGCAAATAGACATTCCCGACGGCTACCTGCCCCCAAGGAGTCAAGTCCGAATACGTGACGATTTCTGTCGTGGTGCCGCACTTTTTGAGCTTGACCAGGTTTTGGCACGCCTGACAATCAGCAAAAGCCTCCAGAATAACCAAACCGCCCTGGCTGTACTGACTGCATTGGTTGGGGTCGATTTGGTTCAGCGTCCAGCAAAAACCGTTGGAATCCCTGACGGTTTGTCCAATGTACTTGGTCAAGTCAATCGGGGCGCCGTCGATATTGGTGGCAAAATTGATGAGCTGTTTGACGCTCGTGTCATCACACCTGACGGCTATAACGCACGGGCAATAGCACTCTTCAAGTACTCCTCGGATAGTGATCGGTTCTGCTTGTGCTGAGCAGTATTGGGTGCCTTTATCTGCAATCTTCCAGCAACTTGGGCGCTCTGCCAGCAAGACCGGAGTGCCGATGACCTGGTCAGCAGGTTTCCCCAATTGGCGGGCTAAATTGCTTGTGGTCCAGATTTCCTGAGTGTGGTCGTAACAGTTGACCAGCTTCCAGCAGAAGCAGTCAGAACACTGGTCAAAGTCGTCTTCAATCTGCACTTGTTGAAGGTTCGTGCAGTTTTGCTTCTCTCTAGAGACTTCCCAGCACTTATCTGGCTGCCCCTGAAGCTTTACTACTCGCCCGTCGTAGAAGGAGAGGTCTTCATCTGTGTAGATGTAGGTGCCCGGGTTGTCGCAGTCCTCAAGTCGCCAGCAGTCGCGGCAGTCGGCGCACTGATCGTGCACGCCGACCACCTCGACGCAAACGGGGTCTTTGCACTGCTCGTCCCAGCAGGAGGGGAACTCCACCAGGTAGCAGCCCTGCTGGCCGCGGAGCCGCACGATGCGGTCCACGAAGTCGGCCAGGTTGGACTGGGTGTAGAGGACCTGCCGGGGATCGTCGCAACTGCGCAACCGGAACAGCCTCCCGGGTGCGTTGCTCAGCCGCACCAGACACCACTGGGCTCCCGTGGCCAGGGGGTTTTCTTTGGCCACGATCTGGGCCGATCCGGCCCGGCAGCTGACCAGGGCCGAGGTCATCCCGTCGTAGGGGGAGGCGAACCAGTGCTCCCGTCGGACGATCCACACCCGGGCCACGACCAGCCCGGAGACCACACAGTGGCCCACCTGCCCGGCCCGGGTGGGGAGCGTGACGATGCCGAACCGCCAGAAATGGAGCTTGTCCTGCGGCACCACACCCACCAGCAGGCGGTCGCGGTCCCAGGCGGCAAGCTGCACCGGGTCGGCCGAGGGGTCGTGATAGGGCCCCTGCAGGGCCACCACGCCGCCCCGGGGAAGGTCGCCGCCGGTCTGGTTGAGAAAACGGACCAGGTCGGGCGTGGTGTCCGGGGCCGGCGCCGCCGGGGCGTGGCCGCGCGCAGAAAAGGCCCTTTCGCGCACCAGGTTCCACTCGCGCGCGGAGATCTCCAGCGGATCGCCCGGGTTGGCCGGCCGGAAAGGCATCTTCTAGGCCACCTTGACCACCGCCACCTTCACGCCCGTGGCCGCCGAATAGGAGACCTGGGCGTTGCCGTCCGGGTCGTTGTAAACGCTGGGCGGGAAGGGGCCCAGCAAGTGCGTCTCTCCGTTGGGGACGACAACTTGCAGGTCCTGCACAGGCAGGCCGTCCACGGTGGCCGTGGTGGTAAAGGTGAGCGTCACCGCCGCGCCGGAAGCGTTTTCCACTAGCAGGGCCTCGGACCCGGTATTGGCCCAGGAGTCCCCGTTGGTGTCGGCGGAGGCCATCACGATGGAGTTGGCTGCGCGTTTTGCCTGCTGCACGTTGAGTACGGCCATCGTTCAAATCCCCAACTGCGAGTAATTCACGTACCGATAGACTCTTTCCACATAGGCGGCCCAGGGCTGTTTGAGCACCGGATGGACCTGGCCCAGTACCAGGTCGGCATACTCCACCCACAGCACGTCGTGGCCGCGTTTGAGCTTCACCGTGAACGGACCCACGGGAAGGTTTTCCAGGTTGGGCTCGTAGGCGAACTCGTAACTCACCTCCCCTTCGGCCGTGTCGCCCTGGGTGGCCGTGCCGGTCACGCCGGTGAACAGAAGCGTGCCGGGCGGGAAGCCGTAGAACCAGTTGGCGTTGACCGTGGCCACGAAGGGGAAGATGCGCTGCACGAACACGGGGCTGGCGACCATCGAGGGGTCGGCCGGGTAGGAGATCGAGATGCGGGCCTGCGGCACCAGCACCTCGGTGCCGCGGACCACCAGCTCGTTTTGGCGTCGTTCCACGCCGATGGCCCCCTGGTAGTCGGACCAGTTGCCGGCGCGGGCGACCGTCTTCAACGACTGGGTGATGCGCACGCTGCGGGTGCCTACGTTGAAGCTGTAGCTGATCCGTCCTATGGGACGCGGCCCGTAGGAGACCTCCACCCGCCAGGCGTCGGGGCCCAGGGCGCTTGCCGTCACCTCCTGGCGCCACAGCCGGCCGATGCGGAAATGGGTGTCCTGAAGCGCCAGGGCCACGGCCGCCTCGGAGCTTTCCACGCCCACGACCAGCAGCAACCGGGAGTAGGTCGGCTGCGGGCCGTGGGTGCGGGTTTCGCCGTCGAACAGGTGGAAAATCTGGGCGGCCATTAGCGGAACCTCTGCAGCGCCTTTTTACGGATGAACCGCAGGTGGCCTTCCTGGAGCCCGGCCAGGCCTGCGATTTGTCGCAACACGTCGAGCATCTCCCAAAGCGGATTGTCCCGGGCTCTTCCCATCCGCCCGGCCAGGGCGGCGGCCCCCGCCCCGGAAAGGACGGCCGCCTGGGTGGTGCCGAACCGGTGAAAAACGCGCTCGAAGGCCAGCACGCGGGCCCAGAGGATATGCCTTTGGCGAACGGCACGGGGCAAGTTGCGAAGGCGGTCGCGGTTGGCCTGCCACCAGGCCCGCAGCAACTGGTTGAACTGGTTGAGGAAGTTCTGTACGGCCGGGTGGGGCGGAGCCTGGTTCCGTTGCCTTTGTTCTTGCTGTATTTGCCGCAGCCGCTCGGCCAGCACGGCCTGGGCCCGCTGGATCAGGGCTTCGCGCTGCTGGCGGGAAATCTGCAACCGGCTGATCTGTCGCACCGTGCGAGCGAATTCCTGCTGCGCGCGGATGCGCTGCTGTTCGTGCCGGGGAAGCCGTTTCAGCCGCTCCTGCTGCAATCGTTCTTCCAGCTGCCGACCGATCTGGGCGGCTTTCTGGCGGTCCTGGGCCAGCCGCTGCCTTCGGAAGCGGGCTTGCTCGAAGCGTCTTTCCAGCTCGTCCACGCGGCGGCGATCGTGCAGGCGTTGTCGCAGCCGGCGGACGTATTCCTCTTCGGCCCGGATGCGCCGATCCTGGGCGTCGCGGGCGTTGCGCCACGCCCGGGAAGCCGCTTCGTGTTCGGCCCGGAGCCGGGCGCGGTAGCTGATGATGTGCTTCAGCATGACTTCCAGGTGTTCCTGGGAACCGAATCCCGCCCGGTTGCTGACGCGCCCCTCTTCCCGAATGGCCTCCGTGGGGAGCTGGTGCACCACCAGGCTCCAGGCGTCGAGGATCGCCCGCTTCATGGCCGGATCGGAAAAATCCACCTTGGCCTGCGGAGAGCGGATGCGGCGGATCGGTTCCGGCAAGCGGGCCTCCAGGGTGGCCAGCTGCCGGCCTCGACGGACCATCTCCTCGCCCAGCTGATCGATTTCCTTGAACCCGGCAAAAGCGCGGCGTCTGCGGAGCGTTTCGGACAAATCGACCAGCGCTGCCTGGATCTGTCTGGCCGAAGCGTTCAGACGCCCCGTTTCGTCGGTCCGGATCGCCTCCTCCCGGATGCCGGCCCGGTGCAGGGCCGCGGCGAACTCTTGCTGCCCCACCTGTTCTTTCAGCCGTTCCAGCTCCACCAGCAGCTCGGCCACGTCGCGCGCGGAATCTTCGTTGAAACGATCTAGCCGCTGGAACAGCTTGTCGATCCGCTCGATGGCCGGATTCAGTTCCCGGTTGACCCGCTGCAGGGCGCGGGCCACGTTCTGTTCCAGAGACCGGCCCAGCCTCCGGCCGGCCGCATCGGCCGCTTCCAGCGACTTGGAGAAGTCCACCGTCTTTTCGGCCGCCTCTTCGGTGCCGCCGGTGAAGTATTTGACCGCCTCCCAGAGAAGCATCAGTCCGGTGATGATCCCCGTGATCGCCAGGCCCCATACCCCCATCGTGGATTTGACCAGGGCGATGGCGGCCGCCAACCCCTTCATGGCCACGGTGATCGCTCCCACGGCTATGGTGACCAGGCCGAAGACGCGGACCAGCGTCAGACCCACGGGGCCGAGCCGTTGCAGGTGCGAGGAAACGGCAACCAGAATATCCCGGAGTCTTTTCATCAGGGGAAGCAGCGCCGCCCCGATCTGCACAGTCACCAGCTTCAGCGAGGTGGTCATCTCCCCCACGGCCTGGGCCACTTCTTCGCTCTGTCTGGCCACTTTGCTGTCCAGGACCTGGCCGGCCTGATCGGCCTGTTCGATCAGCCCCTGGAACTCCTGGCCGGTCATGGCCAGCAGCGGGGCCAGCGGGGCCCAGTTGGTGTCGAAGATCTTGGCCGCCAGGGCCGCCCGCTGGGTGGAGCTTTCCACCTGCGAGAGCCGGTCGCGGATCAGCTCGAACTGCTCGGCCGCGCTTTTGCCGCTGAGGGCTTCCACGGTGATCCCGAGGGCCTCGAAGGCTTTTTGGGCCTCGCCGGTGCCGCTTTGGAATTCGCCGATGCGGCGCGTCATAATCCGCAATGCCTCGTCCATGTTCTGCCCCGAGGCCCCCAGCGACTCGGCCGCGTAGCGGAAGGCGGTCAGCTCCTCGGTGGAAAGCCCCAGGCGCTGGGCCATCTTGGCCGTGGCGTCGCCGAAGGTAACCGCCGCAGCCACCGCCCCGCTGAAGGCGGCGCCCAGTTTCAAAAACGCGCTGGAAAGCTGGTCTATGGGACGATGCACCTTCTGGAGCATCTGCTCCATCTGCTTGCCTACGGCCTGGATCTGTTGCAGCGCCTGCTTGGCTTCCAGGCTCAGCTCCACCACCGCCCTGGCGGCAACGATTTTTTGCAGACCGACCATGCTAGCGCTTCCAGTGCTGGACCATCATCCGGCAAAAGCGGTCGAAGGAAATCACCCTTTTCTTCCGGCCGCTCAGCGGCATCATTTCCGGGTGGAAATCCCGCAGCCGCGCTTTCTTGTTCCCCTGGGCCAGGTGCACTTGCAACATCAACGCCGCGAACAGGTCCCAGCGGCGCATCTGCGCCCAGCGGGCCATCTCGGCTAGCTCCCAGAAAGTGAAGGGGCCCGGGTCGACTCCGACGACGGCTGCGTGGCGGAGGTGGTCGAGCCAGATTCGTTCCCAATCGACCGGCTCATTTTCTCCAGCGCCTCGATCCGGCTCTGCCGCATCTGCTCCGCCACGCTGCGCATAATCAAGCGCACGCTCTCTTTCTGGTCGGGGTAGAAAAAATCCAGGAACGCCTCCATCACCCCCAGGGCGGCTTCCTGAAGCTCCTTGCCGGTCCATCTCTGCTCGAAAGACCGCCGGTCCATGCCCTTTTCTTCCGCCTGACTGCGCACCAGCACCCAGAGCACGTCGGCCATCACGTCCGGCTCGGAAAGCTTCTCGCCGAACTCCTCGCCTCCCAGGAGATCCTGCAACGACAGCCCGACTTCGGCTTTCAAACGCCGAATCGCGTCGGTGTTCACGTGCAGCACCCACTCCTGGCCTTGGTGGTCTTGCACTACGGTCATCAGTCTGCGTTCTCCCGGATTACGGGGAAAACCAGCAGGTCCTGGCCCACGCTGCCGGTGCCGGGGGCGGCCTGCACGTCCACCACCAGCACGTCGTTCTGGCTCAGCTGGGCCGCGCTGGCGGCCGCCGCGGCCTTCTTGACCGCATAGGCCCCGTCGCTGCTGGAAAACTGGATCGGGGAAGTCAGCAACGAGTTGCCGTTTTTGTCCTTCACATCGACGGTGATGGTGGCGTCTCCGGTGCAGGGGGTGCCCAACACGGCCACAACCTCCACCAGAGAGGCTCCCGAGGCGGAGCGGACCGCGTGCAGCAGGGCCTGCTGGGAGGCCACGGCTTGCCCCTTGGGCTGGCGGTAAACGGGCTGGTGCTGGTGCTGCAGCTTCGAGGCGGCGATCGCCGCGTCTGCGGCCACGCCGTCGTCGCGCAGCGTCCCCGGCGGGATCACCAGCTGGCCCGGGCTCACCAGGCCGTCCACCAGAAGGTCGCCTGCGATGCGGTTGGAGCCCATCAGCTTACGCTCCATTGCGGGGCGGGATATCCGGCGGCCGGCTCGGCCTGCAGCGAGACGTTACGCAGGTCTTCCAGCGGCTCGCCTTCGCTCTTGTTGGTCAGGATGGCGTCAAACTCCAGATAGCGCTTCCCGTTGGTCGTGATGTCCCCTTCGGCCGCGCGGAGCTTGACCACCGTCTGCTGGCTGGCCGCGTCCAGCAGTTTTTTCTGCCAGTTGTCGGCCGGGTCGTAGAGCATCTGGATTTGCAGCGTCAATTCCATCAGCACCGGCACCTTCTGCCGGTAACGGCCCGATCCGCGGGTGGTCCCGTCGGCCGTGACGGGGTTTTCGTCGATCTGGATTTCCCGCACCGACTTCACTTCCTGCCAGTTGCCGTTGTCCAGCACGTAAAGCTTGCAGTCTTTTCCCAGCACATAGGACATGGTCGATCCTCCTTAGCGGGCCGCCGCCTGTCGCAGCAGCGAGGGAATTTTTTTTCGGGTCTTTTCCAAAGCGGGTTTCATGTAGGGGCGCGGCCGGTAGTAGGCCAGCCGGCGCACCCGGCGCCCGTCCACTTCCTGTTCCAGGGAGGTGCGGCCGCCGAACTCCAGCAGATGCGGGGCGTCGGTGGCTTTGTTCAGGGCCGCCGGGCCCACCACCACAGTGCGGCGGCGCGGGTCGTAGGCGAAGAAGATGTTTCGCTTCAGCAGCCCGGTCCAGCTGGTCGGCCCCTGCCCCGGTTTGCTGATCCGCTTGCGGCGGCGGATCTGGCTGCGCGCCGCGCGGCGCAGGTAGCCGCCTACCCGCATCGCCGCCCGGCGCCACCAGCGGTCCGTCCGGTCCATAATCGGCCGCCGGTCAAGAAACAGGGGTTTGAGCTGCTTTAACGACAGGGCGAACATGGTACACGCGCAATTCCTGATGGCGTCGAACCAGGGGCCCGACGCAGTACAACGTGCCGAAGCAGACGAAACGCTCGCCTGCGGGCAGCGGCTCGTCGCAGTAAAGGAGCTTGTTTCCCGATTCGGCGTCGCTGGCCAGCACGGCGTTGACCGTGCGGCCGCTTTTAAGCCGAACGGGCCTCAAGTAACGACTCAACCGGATCATGTTTCCACACTCGCAAAACCAGGCCGCCCAGGAACCTTCCCCGCGGCAATTGTTCCGGCTCCAGGGCCAGGGACACCCCCTCCGTTTCCGGCACGACCTTCCAGCCCGCATCGCTCCACGTAAGCAGACGGCGGCAAAGCTCCTCTAGAAGAGCCACCCACTTCTCGGCTTCCTGGTTGGCTCGGGTGCGATCCACCCGCACGGCCAGGCCCAGGGCCAGTTCCGTTTCGTGCTGCACGGTATGCCGGTCTATCAATCGCAAGTCGCTTCGCAGGGGAGTGACGTACCACCGCGGGGTGGTGGTGATTTCGGAGGCTTCGTAATCCATCGAAAACTCCACCACCGGTTCCACGCCCAGGAACCGGGACACCGCCCGCTGCAGGGCCTGAGCCGCTTCGATCATGGTCTCCGGTCCAGCTCGGAGTGGATGCGCACGTATTTCCGGTCCGGGTCCGACCACCGCCAAAGCTCTTCCCCCACCCGCGCGGCCAGGTACACGTGGCCCTGGTCCTCGACGGCGTCCCCTTCCCGGGGCGGGAAGAGGGCCTGCAGGTCCTCGACCCGGAAGATCCAGTCCTGCACCTTCCCCACCACGGTGACCCCCTCCACCTGGTCGGAGGCCTCCACCCGCGTCTGGCCCGGCACGGCGTCCAGGTACACCACCTGGCTGCCGCGGCGATAGGCCACGCGGCGGGCGGCGTAGCCGAAGAGCCGCTGCAGACCCTCCGAAAGCAGGCGGTCCATCCGGCTCATGGCGTGAGCTTGACCCGCACGTGGTCGTCGCCGTCGGCGGCCGCGGCCACCGCCTTGCCCAGCAGCTTGTTGGCTCCGGCCCCGTCGCTGGTGGTGGCCACGTCGTTGGCGTCGTCCCAGTACACGGCGGCCCCGGCCGAGATGGCCGTGCCGGCGCCGGTGGACTTGGGAAAGTCGAACACCCCCTCCACGGCCAGCGCCCCGAGCCGCCCGGCCTGGATGTCACGGGTGGCCACGCCGACCAGGTCCCCCTGCACGACCACCTCCCCGGCCGCCACGTCGGCCGCGGGCGTGTAGTCGATCCGCTCTCCTTCGTGCACGAACACTGCCTTGGCCATTGCGTCGCTCCTTGGATAGTTACGCGCGTCCGAAACAGCCGCCTACACGCCGGCGCTGAACACCGCGCCCCGCGGGTCGATCAGGTTGACGCCGAAGTCGTAGTAGGCGCGGAAGCTCATGCCCAGCCTGTTGAAGTCCGTCTCGCCCTGTTCGATCACCGGCGTGCGCTGGCCGCGCAAGTAAACGATCTCCAGGGCCGGCAGGTCCTCCGGGTCGGCCAGCAGGTACCAGCCGGTGGAGCTGGAGCCGGACAGCCCCTGGGCGTTGAGGTAGGGGCTGGCCACCGGCTCCCACTTGCCCACGTGCGGGTTGCTGGCCGGCTTGGGTTTGTTGGTGGAGGTGGTCTCGTTGACCCGGGTTTCGGTCATCAGCTGCTGGGCCGTGACCTTGAGACTGGTGGGCACCAGCAGGTAGCGGGGGACGGCCAGCACCGGGTCGCCGGCCGCGTCGGTCTGGTTGAGGAACAGCTCCTCGGCCTTGGTCAGCCCGTCGATGGACAGGGCGCTGTCGGCCCCGGATCGGTAGTTCCCATTGGCCGTGGAGAAGAAGTTGTTGGGGTTGGCCAGCAGCAGCTCGAACAGGGCCCTTTCGCGGGCCAGGGCGGCCTTGCGGCCCAGCAGCCGCGGGATGTCCAGGAACGCCCCCAGGTCGTCGTTGATGATGTCCTGGCGGGAGAGGGTGAGGATCATGCCGCGGGTTTCGAGCTGGTTGGTGTACTTCTGGTCGGAGATCTCGGCGTGCTTCAGCTCCCCGTCGGGCCCCACCTTGTCGAACCCGCCGCCCAGGTTCAGGCGGTAGCGTTCCACGGCCTTGAAGTCGTTCACGTCGCTTTGGCGGGCGATCTTCGGGGCCGCGGCGGCCACGGAGGAGAAAGCCGTCAGCAGTACCTTGTTGGCCGTGCTGGTCAGGATGCCGGAGAGGGAAAGCGTGGAGTATCCGGCCGCCAGCAGCTTCCGGTCCGCCTCGAAAGCGGTGCGGATTGTCTCGTTGTCCACCAGGCCGGCCCGCAGGTGCAGTCCGGCCCGGGCCGCCACCTCGTGCAGCAGGGCGTGCAATCCGGCCCGGCGCATCGGGCTGCAGTGAGCCCGGTCGAGCACCTGCTCGGAGTACCACTGCTCCAGCTGCCGTGCGGGAACGCCCGCACGGAGGCACAAGGCGGCTTCCAGCACCTTCGGTTCCAGGTTTCCGGGCTTGGGCATGGCGACCCCCCTTGGTCGAGAGTTGCGGATGGCGTGCACGTCCGGCCGCGGCGCAGGAGGCGGCCCCGCAGGGGGCTGCGGCGCCGGGCCAGGCGAAGCGAAGGAGGCGGCCAGTTGCACCTGGGCGTGCCGGTCGCCCCCGACGTCCACGATGGAGATTTCCCGCAGCGTCGATTTGCGCACCACGTAGATCGGCCCCTGGAACCGCCGGCCGTTGGCCTCGACGGTCTGTCCCTCGGGTACCGACTCCACCTGTTCCACCTTCAGGCCCACCGAGGCCTGCCAGGGGAAGCCGGCCCGCGCGCTTTCCACCACCTCGCGGGCCGCCTCGGTGCGGCGGCTGACCACCCCGCGGGCCAGCAACTGGTGGTTCTCCACCGCCACGTGCTCGGTGTGGCCTACTCCCTGACGCCCGTCGTGCTCGTAGCGGATCGGCAGCCGCTGGGAGGGAATTTCCATCCCCTCCAGGTCCACCACCACGGGGGCGGACCAGAACTGCGGGTGGATGGCCCCGCCGGTGTAGGCCAGGATTTCCAGCCGCGGCAGGTCGTCCTCGCCGGATGCCAGCAGCGTCTGCCACCGCACCTGTCCGCGAAGCTCCAGCGACTGGGAAGCCGCCATCCGGCTGCGCGGCTCCGGCGCGTCGTCCTGCGGGGCGGAATCGTCGGCCGGAGGCTCCGGCGGCGGCTGGTCGTCCCCGGCGCGGGAATTTTGCAGGCCGTCGTAGAGGGCCTCGGCCACGGCCCGCCGCTGGTCCTCGTCGGGAAACTCTTCCCGCATCGCCTCGTCTTCCAGGAAGCGGGCGACGAACTGCTCGCGGGTTTCACCGTCCTGGGGCTTGGGCAGGGGCATGGTCGTTCTCCTGAATTCCGAGTTCGCTTCGGGTTCGCAGCTCCTTGGCTCGCTGCCGTGTTTCTTCTTCCCAGTCCAGGCCGTCCTTGGCGTACTCTCGGGCCAGGGTGGTCAGGCCGTGCTTGAGCCGGACGGCCTGGGCGTTGGCCTCTTTGACCGGATCGACGTGCTGGCGGCCCTGCCAGTGCCAGGTGTGGCGAAGCCGCTCCGGGTAAAGCGGCGGCAGGTAATCCGGCACGGCCAGCGCCTCGCGGATCCATTCCCGCCAGAGGCGGTCCAGCACCTGCTGCCGCATCCGGTCCCGCTCCACGTCGATGGCCAGCATGTAGGTCTGGTGGTCCAGGCGGCCGGAGGCGTAGTTGTAGTTGGACGAGTCGCCCAGGGCGATGTTGCTGGTCATCAGCAGGCAGCGGGCGATCTCGGTGAGGATTTCCCGCTTGAACTCCGCGTAGCCGGTGTGCGGCTGCTCGGCGCGGAACTGCTCCATCTTCCACCCGGCCGGCAGGGTCAGCATCATTCGCCGCTCGATGTCCACCGTCTCGAACGGCTCGGCCTCGCTGGGACCGTCCTCGGGCAGCGCGTCGGTGTAGAGCACCGCCGCCAGGTCCGCGGCGGTCTCGGCCGCGGCGATCACCGCCTGGGTGTAGCGGCGCAGCTGGGCGAACAGCGGCAACGCGGGGGCCAGCTCCGACACTCCCCGCAGCTGGCCCGGGCGGTCGCAGCGGAAAAAGTGGAGCATCCAGCGGGCCGGAATCCGCGCCGCCTCCAGCGGCAGGGCTCCCAGCCGCGCGTCGCCCGGGTGGAACTGCAGCACCGTGTAGGCCAGCGGGTTGCCGTACCGGTCGTAGAACACTCCGTCGTGGTAGGTGGGGGACTCCTCCGCCGCCCGGCCCGGGGGGGCGGCCACCTGGTCGCACTCGATCAGCTGCAGGTCCAGCTTCACCGGGTGCTCCACGCGGGGGTTGGTCCGCAGCAGGGCGAAGGCCTCGCCGTCGACGGTTTTGGCCTGGACCATCGTGCGCAGCTTTTCGGCCAGGCCCACGGCGGCTGCCCAGCGGCGGAACTCCCGCTCCAGCCGCACGTTCAGGTCGTAGCTTTCGGTGAGCACCTGCAGCTTGGGTCCGGTGCAGACGACGTCGTAGGCCAGGGTGAGCACGATGCCGCGGGCGTAGGAGTTGTTGGACACCTCGTAGCGGGCCCGCTGCCGCAGGATGCGGCGCACGTCGGGACTGGCGGCCGAGACGACCGACAGGGAATCCGCCCCGGCCCAGTGGCGCATGTTCTCGTCGGTGGTCATGGCCGCGTCGTAGCGGGCCTGCAACCACCGCAGCCGGCGCCGCAGCAGGTGCACTTCCCCGCGACTCCGCCTGGGCCGGGTCAGCAGTCGGGAAAAAAGCCCCATTATTCGGCTCCTGGAGGACGCAGCTTGGTGAACCGCAGCCCCCGGTGCGGCCGCTGCGCCGCCCGGCGGGACTGCAAGTAGCGCACGCCCTCGATCACCTCGCGGATCGGGCGCTCGCTCACAGAACCGGCGTCGGTCTGCACCGATCGGGGCCGGTCCAGGGCCTCTTCGACGCGCTTGTCCAGATCGCTGCTCATACCACCAGCCATAGGGCGCCGCGCCCCAGCGCCGCAACCGCGTTTTCGCCCCGTGCGCCCCTTTTGGGGCGAAACGTGCTACATCTAGCACGGCCGGCGGCGGGACTCGTAGGTCTTGATCCTCCGTCCGCAGTGCCGGCAGCGCTTGTAGCGGACGATCTGCCCGCGCAAAGGGCGGGTGTGCGTGGTGAGAAACCGCGCGCGTCCGCAACGGGGACAGGCTAGCCCCCGCGGGCCTTTTTCTTCTGCTGCTGCCATTGGCGAAAGCTCACCCGTTTGGGCTTGCGGGGCTCCTCCATCGTGGGCGTGCGGGCCCCCAGCACCGAGGCCGCTGCGGCGGCCATCACCAGACAGTCCCACCAGTGGTTCTCGCTCCAACCGGGACGCAGATGCCACTCGTCCACCACGCGCCCCTGCGACTCGGTCCGCACGGCGTACTCGCTGGCCAGATGGTCGGCCAGCAGCCGATGGGTCCCCCGCCGGGCGCGGAAAAGGCGGATCGTCTCCCCTCCGGGAGCGGCGGCCAGACGCTCGGCCACCAGCGACTTGTAGCGGTTCACGTCCAGCACCAGGTGCCGCACCCCCTTCTGGCGGCTGCGGCGCAGCAGCCAGCCGGGCCCCAGCCGGTCCCCGGGCTGGGCCTTGCGCTGCGAGAGCGGGCGGCTGCTGGCCCCGATGTAGCGTCCGTGGCAGGGCACCACCCGGCCAGCCCACTCGGCACGCTGGGCCGCGCGGTACACCCCGTCGGTGGAAATCGACCAGTTGGCGTCCACCAGCACCAGCTCCAGGGCCTGCGGCTGGTCGTCCTCGCGGTTCCAGCGGGAGCCGAACAGATGGGCCAGCAAATCCAGCAGCCCCTGGTAGATCGAGCTTTCCACCGTGCCCCCGTACCGGGCGGCCAGCCCGGGCCGGGCCTCCGAGGCGCGGAAGTACGCCTGACGCTGCGGCGGCCAGGCCCCATAGTCCACCACGGCCCCGCGGAACCGCTCCGTCCACGCGGCCACCAGGTAGAACAGCACGTTCTGCTGGATGTCCACCCCGGCGGTGAGCCACTGCGCCTCCACCGGCACCGTCCCCCGCGGAAGCGGGCCCGTGTGGGCCAGCACCTGCTCGGGAGTCACCCCCTGGGAACGGCCGGCCTGGGGCTCTTCGGGCTGGTTCTGATAGTTGGCCGCAAACGCCGCCGGTGAGCGGAAATACAGGTTCATCGCATGCTGCACGGCCGATAGCTCGTCCTGGTCCTTGCGGGCCGGCCAGGAGACTTCGGCTCCCCGGTCCATCTCCCGGCGGTGGCGGCGATAGAAACGCGTGGCCAGTCGGATGTCCCCGTACTCCTGCAGCGACTGCACCCGCAGCTCGTCGTACTTGGCCCACAGGTCCATGTTCTCGGGAAACTTCTTCAGCAGTCGGGTCCGCACGCCGCGCCATTCGGGGTTCTGCTGAGGGTCGGTGAGCCGGTCGGCCAGGTCCCCCCGGGCGATGATCGTGCAGGGGCACACCGCGGCCATCCGCCGCGTAGGACCGGCCAACCCGAGCACCGCCTCGTTGACCAGCCGCTCGCGCATCGCGGTCTGTGAGGGGGAGCGGGCCGATTCGTCGGTCTGCGGGTCGTCGATCATGGCGAAGTCCGGCCGCAGCACCACCCCGTCGGGACGCACGTGCCGCAGTCCGCGGATGCTGGCCTCGATCCCCGTGCATACCACCACCGACCCGGCCGGAGCCGCTTCGGGAATCCACGGGGCGACGATCCGCCGCTTGCCCCATTCGATGCGGGTCAGCCGGCCCTGGTAGTACTGCCCGGGACATCGGTTCGATTTTCCTTCCAGCTCCCGCACCGCAGCACAGACCTCGGGAAAATCCTCGGCCAGCAGGTCGTTGGAGTATAGTTCCTCCTTGACGGCGCGGATCAGCTCCTCGGCCCGCTGGTCGCTGGCCCCGACCAGAACCACGAAGCGGCGGTGCCCGTACAGCCAGGCCCAAAGCGCGCCGGCCAGGCAGAGGCTCGTTTTGCCGCTGCCACGCGGCATGGCCAGGGCGAACAGCCCGCCGTGCAGGGCCGCCTCCTGGATGCGCTCGATCACCAGCAGATGGTCCTGGCTGAAAGGGAGCGAGAAGGTGTGCGGCATGTAGCTGCGACAGAAGCGTAGCAGGCTTTTGCGCGCCAGCGCCTTGCGGCGCGGCCGCGCCACCTCGGGCAGCGGAGCGATGTCCCGGGCGGATCGTGTCTGCCGCTGGCTGCGGGCCCGGGCGCGCTCCCGGTGGGCGGCGTAGGAGTCGGCGGATCTGGTTTTGGCAGCCGCGGCTTTCTTCGTTTTCTTCGCGTTACTTTTGGACTTTCGCTTGGCCATTCGTCACGCGCGAAAGAAAGTCGGCTCGAAAAATCGGCTGTTCCCGCGGGAGGCGCGCGTCCCCCCGGCCAGGAAGGACCCGTCGCCTACCGGCCCACTCGCTCGTAGAGCCGGTCCAGTGTCTGCTCGATGCGACTCAAGCGTTCGCTGATCGCCTTGAGCTGGCCGCGCATTTCGGCCACGTCCTCGCGGGTACTGGATTGCGTCGCCGAAACGTAGGACAGCCAGCCCGTGGCGGCCGTTCCCAACAGAAACAGAACGCCGGCGATCAATCCCCAGGCCCACTTCGGCAGATAAACCCCGTTGCCGATTTGCGCTTGCTGTTGTGCGACCGCGTGACTCATTTTCGGACCTCCTTCTCCTGTTGAGTCTCGCGGACGGGGAGACAAGAGGAAAAACACCACGGCCCCTAACTGCTACGAACCAGGCGCAAGCCGTGGTACTTTTCTTCCTGTTCCTGGCCGCTGTATGGCCGCTCGCCTGGCCTCTTGCCGGCACGCAGCTTCTCGTAACGTCGGCGATGCTCGCCTCTCAGTTCCACCGCCGGCTCTTCCAGGTGTTCTTGGTGCGCCCGGGCGGCGGAAGATGCAAACGCCTCATCTTCAGGCCGTGGATGTTGGGAACGTTGCAACTTGCGATGCGCCCGGGCGCGGCAAAGAACACAAGGCCATTTCGTCACCAGCCCGCCGCAACCTCGACAGCGGCGAGGCCTTTTGGAGCTAACGATCACGCTGGGCGGCCGCACCAATTTGCGAATGGTGGTGTGCCACAGGCCGAAACGGCGGGCCACTTCCCGCAGCGAATGGCCTCGTGCCAGAAGCAGAATGGCCGCCGTGCGCACTTGTCGCCGTACAGGGGGACGCGGCATTCACTTCCTCCACCAGAGCCACCCGAACAGCCTCACCGCCCAGTAGAACACGATCCGCCGCCATCGAGGAACACCGTCCAGCCGCATCACTTCGCGGAAAAGCGCGTCGGCCAAAAACCGGCTGAAAGGCACTTGCTCCCGGTAGCAGTAGTCGTGCACCAGGGCGGCGCGCATCCACGGGCCGGTCGGCGGAAACAGCGGCCAAAGCAGCCGCGGCGTGCTGGCAAAGTCGGTGATGAACCCGGCCGGAATCTCCAACTCCAGGCACGCCCCGTTTGCCAGCCGGAAAACAAACGGAGAGACCAGCCGAAACCGCCGCCGCACTCCCGGTGAGGGTAGCGGCATGATAACCGGGTCTTGGAACGTCGTCTGTCGGCAAGATTTGCCCATCAGGTCTTCCTTACTGCTTCCCGTTCCCACTCATCGCATCCAGCCGCTCGTGGATTCGGGAAAGCATTAGCTCCAGTCCTCCCGAAAGCCGGCTGCGCAGGGCTCCGGCCAGGAAAAAGGCAATGATCGTCGCCGCCACGCTGGGAACGCCCACCCAGGTCAGGGCCGTGGCCAGGCTGCCGCGGTCCAGGTTCTGGAGACGCCCTTGCAGTCGCTTTTCCAGGGCTTGCAGCTTGGCATCCAGGGCTTGGGCCAATGCCCCCTGGGGCGATTGGCCCTGTTTGCGGGCAGCCACATAGTCCCGCACCAGGCCCATCATCTGCTGCAGCGCGACGACCTGTCCGGCAAGTTCTGCCAGCTTGGCCTTCAGGTCGGCGTTTTCCTTCTGGGCGGTTTTGCGGGCTTCCTCTTTGACTTTCTGCA
>JALSGI010000411.1 GCA_026982835.1 Planctomycetota bacterium
GCGAAGGAGAGAAATTATAATTGATGGGCGCAACTGTTATTTTTCGTTTTTGCGACTGCGGAGCAGTTGCGCTTCCCTGCCAAGGAATCGTCGGCCCGTCCCGGGTTCCCCTGCCCCTTCCGCCGGCGGCGGAAAGGCCCCGCCCGAGGGAACCCCCGTTGCCATACCGCCTGCTGCTCTTGAGGAGAACGCCATGCGATTGCCCTGCTTGCTGGCCTGGTTGGGCGTGCTGCTGGTTTGTCTGCCCCTGGGTGCCGAGGAGCTGAAAGTGGAACCGCTGGCCCAGGGGCCCAATCCCAAGTACGTCTCCGAGGCCATCCTGGCCCAACTCCAGCCCAAAGGCTGGAAGCTGGTTCGCCAGGGACGCTCCTACATGGCCGTGTGGCTGGCCAAGGGGTGGGCCACCACGGGCAAGCGCGACGCCAGCGGCCAGGTGCTTTATCCGTTTGCTCCGGGCCAACTGATCGGCGTGGTGCGGCTGTATCGCACCACCACCGATTTCCGCGGCCAGGAGATGCGCCGCGGCTATTACGTGCTTCGCTACGGATTGCAGCCGCAGGACGGGGACCACGTGGGCACGTTCGACACGCGCGACTTCCTGGTGCTCACTCCGGCCAAGCTGGATCGGGAGCCGGCTTCCCTGGAAACCGAAAAACTCACCGAGCTGGGCGCCGAGTCGGCCGGCAGCACCCACCCGGCCATCTTCCCCCTGCTGGCTCCCCCCGAACAACGAGCCGAACAGCCCCAGGTGCAACGCCACGAGGAGCAGGAATGGACCAGCGTCGTCTTTCCCGGCAAGAGCCGGAACGGAAAGCCCTTGGCGCTGAACCTGATCGTGCTGGGACAAGCCGAGGAGTAACCCAAGCGCACCCTGGGGCGCTGTCCCCTGTGCCGGAGGCGCCGTTGCAGAAATGACCTTTTCGCGCCGTTTTCTGTCCGGGGTCTGCGCCTTGACCCTTTGGGGGAGTTGGGCGGCAGGGGGGGCTGCGCTGGCCCAATCCGGGGACGGAAAAAACGGCCCTGCGCCCCAGTCCCCGGCGGCAAAAACCCTGCTGCTGCGCGGGCAGGTGCTGTCGTTGGGCCAGGCGCTGCGGCGGATCGGGGCGGCCGCAGGCGATGAAGACCAGGCCGCCGGGCAGATGGTGTTGCTGGATACCCGCGGGCATATCCACCCGCTGCTCAAGGACGCCCGAGGACGCGGCTTCTGGAAAGACCGCCGGCTCCGCGGCGTGCCGCTGGAGCTGCTCGTGCGGCAACGGGCCGCAAGCCCCTATGTGCAGGTGATCCGGGTCTTCATGCTCAAGGACGGCAAGCGGTTGGAAGTGGACTACTGGTGCGACATCTGCGCCATCGTCATGTACGAGCTGAAAGAGTGCGAGTGCTGCCAGGGACCGATCCGGCTGCGCCTGCGCCCGGTTCGGGACAGCGATCTGCCTTCTTCTGTTGCACCTGCTCCAAGGTAACGGCCGCCGTGGACCCCTCCGCCGACCAGGGCCGCGTGCCCCCGGAGCTGAAACGCTACCAGCGCCAGATGCGGTTCGAGCCGCTGGGCCTTCCGGGGCAGAAGCGTCTGGGCCAGGCCCGCGTGCTGCTTTGCGGCTGCGGGGCGCTGGGCACGGTGATCGCCGATACGCTGGTGCGGGCCGGCGTGGGGCTGGTGCGGATCGTGGATCGGGACTTCGTCGAGTGGAACAACCTCCAGCGGCAGGTGCTCTTTGACGAGGAGGACGCTCGGGCCGGAATGCCCAAGGCCGTGGCCGCAGCCGAAAAACTGCGGCGGATCAACTCCCAGGTGCAGGTGGAGCCGGTGGTGGCCGACCTGGACGCCCGACGCCTGCCCCAGTTGGCCCAGGACGTGGAGCTGATCCTGGACGGCACCGACAACTTCGAAACCCGCTTCCTCATCAACGACTACGCCCTGAAGCACCGTGTGCCGTGGATCTACGGGGGGGTGATCGGGGCCGAGGGACAAACCCTGGTGGTGCTGCCCGGCGAAGGCCCCTGCCTGCGCTGCCTGATCCAGGAGCCGCCCCCGCCGGGAGCCACGCCCACCTGCGACACCGCCGGCGTGCTGGCCCCGGCCGTGCATGTGGTGGCGGCCTTGCAATCGCTGGAGGCGATCAAGCTTCTTTCGGGCAATCGCCAGGCGGTGAGCCGCTACTGGACCATCCTGAGCCTGTGGGACAACACCATCCGGCAAGTGCGGCTTGCCTGGCCGGATCAGGGGGCGGGTTGCCCGGCTTGCTCGAGCCGGGCGTTCCCCTGGCTGGAAGGCCGCCGCGGCAGCCGCACCGCCGTGCTGTGCGGGCGAAACGCCGTGCAGGTGGTCCCCGACGGCAAGCAGTCCTTCACTCTGCAAGAAGTGGCCCAAAAGCTCCAAGGACTGGGGCCCCTGCTGGCCAACCCCTACCTGGTGCGGGTGCAGGTGGAGGGGTACGAGCTGACGGTGTTCGACGACGGGCGGGCGATCATCAAGGGGACCGACGACGAGCAGACGGCCCGCTCGCTGTACGCCAAGTACATCGGGGCTTGAAGGCGTGGAGGCTTGGGGGCTTGGAGGCTTGGCGAGCCGCCGGCTCCGTACATGTTTAGCCAGCTAAACCCAACTTCCCCCGACCGATCCGACGTAACTGCCCGGTAACACAAAAGTCCCTGCAAAAGAAACCGCAAAATGTAGTCATGTATTTTACGTAGATTACCCCTTGAAAAGCAGTTATTTGCTGATATAGTGTCGGCATGTACATCGCCAAAATACCCAACCGAAACTCCCGGCCAGCCTACCTGCTTCGCGAAAGCTACCGCGAAGGCGGAAAAGTCAAAAACCGCACCCTGGCCAACTTGAGCAAACTCTCCCTG
>JALSGI010000412.1 GCA_026982835.1 Planctomycetota bacterium
CAGGTTTTTCGGGAACGACCGCAGGAAACGAATGTCCGGGTGGCAAGTGCTTTGCGGGAGGGGCAAAATAACGGGTGCCCGGTCAAAAAGGGCAGA
Source organism: Planctomycetota bacterium (assembly GCA_026982835.1). Taxonomy (GTDB): domain Bacteria; phylum Planctomycetota; class Planctomycetia; order Pirellulales; family S012-138; genus S012-138. The sequence goes on from JALSGI010000412.1 coordinate 97, forward strand.
GGCACTCCGGAAAAACTGCTACCATAGAAAAAGAAGCCACAGGGCATTTCCCTTTCGGTTCCAGCCCCCGGCCCCAGGAGCACGCGGTATGCATCGGGCCCCTCTCTGTTGTCTGGTGGTGCTCGCAGCGGCGGTGGCGATCACCCATACCACTCCCCCCCTGCAGGCGCAAAGGGACACCTTGCCCTCCCAGCTGTACTACACGGCGGTGGGCAATCTGATGGAGGGCTACTGGGACCAGGCCCTGCGGGACTTCGTAACCTTGGCACAACGAGGACGGCACGGCGGAGGAGGACCGTGGCTGGACTCCATCTGCTACTACACCATGATCGGGGAATGCTATTACCAATTGGGCAACTACCCGGCCGCCTTGGAAAACTTCTCGGCGGCCATGCAGATCTGGCTCAAGTACCCCCAATGGCTGCTCCGCGTCCAGTGGCCGGCCCGCATCCAACCTTCTACGCAAGGGGTGAACATCCCCTGGGGCAAACCGGGGCGACCGGTGGTGTTGGGTCGGTTTCCTCCTCGGTACGGGATGCTGCTGGGGGGCAAGCAACCGATTCCGGGGCTGGGCTTCATCTCCACGGAACGGATCGTGGCCGTGGACGTGGACGACATCGTCCGCTCGATGGTTTGGTCGATGCGGCGATACCGGCAGCTTCGCGGGCCGGTGGGCACCACCGACGAGCTGCCCCGGCAGCTGTTTGCCACCTTGAGCAAACGCCCCATCCGGCCCAACCACTGGGCCGGCGCCTGGATGGACCTGCTGATCGGCATGAGTCTGCGGATGCAGGGCCGCCACGGGGAAGCGGTGGGTTTTCTCAAGCGATCGCTGGTGGCCGGAGGGCAGTTCGACCATCCCCTGTCGGCCCTGGCCCTGCTGGAGCTGGCCGAGATGTCGGCCGAGGAGGGCAAGTACGCGGCGGCCAAGGGACTGTTCCTGGAAGCGTCCTATTCGGCCTACGCTCACGAAGACCTGAGCAACCTGCTGCTGCTCCCAGAGGCCCTGCACGGAGCCGCCGTGGCCCACATCCTGGCCGAACCCAAGCAGCCGTTCCCGGTGGCGGAAGCGGCGGCCACTTGGGCCCGCCGGGACCGGCTGTACTGGCTGCAGGCGCTGTGGCTGATCGATGCGGCCGAAGTGGCCCTGACGCTGGGCCAAACGGCCCCAGCCCGCACCGCCCTGGAGGCGGCCCGCTCGATCATCGCCCGGCGACGCCTCCCCCGCGGACGCCTCACGGCCCGCTACCAGCACGTGCTGGCCATGGCCGCCTACCAAGGGGGCAACCAGGCCGAAGGCGACCAGGCCCTCACGGCCGCCTTGAGCTTCCAGCGGGGAGGGGGGTCGCTGTGGGCCTTCCATCTCTCTCAGCTGGATGCAGCTTACACCGGGGGGAAACTCACTCCGCGGCAAGCCGAACGCTTCTACCAGTTCCTGCTGCGGGATCCCCACGACGTGGACTGGCAGTGGAACACCCTGGAGACGCTGAGCATTCTGAACATCCCCCACGCAAAGTCCTACGAGAACTGGTTCCTGGTTTGCCTGCAGCGTCGGGCCCCGGAACGGGCCATCGAGGTGGCCGATCGCCTGCGGCGGCACCGCTTCTACGGCTCGCTCCCCCTGGGAGGGCGGTTGCTCAACCTCCGCTGGCTGCTGCACGGTCCGGAAGAAGCCATCCCCCAGATCCTCCGTCCGCGACGACGCCAGCTGCTGGTTACCTTCCCCGCCTACGAGCCCGCCGCCAAGCAGTGCGAGCAGATGATCGCCGCCTTGCGGGAAGCCCCCCTGGTGGCCGAAGAGAAAAAGCAGCGGGTGCAGCTGGCCCAGACGCTGCTGCGGCTGGACCAGCAGGGGCGTCTGCTGGAGTTGGGCCTGCGCCACATGGCCGTGCGCCGCGAGCCGGCTCCGCGGCTGTTCCCCCCGCCGGTGAGCTTCAAGGCCGTGCAGGAATCGCTGCGGGAAGACCAGGCGGTGCTGTTTTTCATCCGTATTCGGAGCCAACTGCACGCCTTCCTCATCGCCCGTCGCAAGTACGACGTGTGGCGACTGCGTTCCCCCGCCGGGTTGCAGCGCCAGATCGCCGCCTTGCTTCAAAGCTGGGGAAACCTGGACCGGCACCGCAAGGTGAAGTCCGAGCTGTTGATGAGCGACCAGTGGCAGCGGCAGGCGGCCTCCCTGGCGGCGAAGATCTTCGCCAGCCCCTCCCGCTGGCGGCTCGATCCCGAGCTGAAAGAGCTCATCATCATCCCCGAGGGGCCCCTGTGGTATCTCCCCTTTGAGGCCCTGGTCGTCCCCTTGGGGGAGCAGCGCCAAGGGCTGCTGGTGCAGCGCTACCGGGTGCGGTATTTGCCGTTTCTGTCCCTGGCGGTGCCGTTGCGACGAGGCCCCAAGCCGCTGCCCCGCACGCTGGTGGTGCTGGGTTCCCTGACTGCCGGGCAAAAACCCGAGCAAATGCAACAAATGGCCCGGCCCCTGCAACAAACCCTCCCTGAGGCCACCTTGGCCCCACTGAAGCAACTGGTCCCGGCCGGTTCCCTGGCCCCGCTGGTGGATCGCATGATCGTCCTGCAGGAGATTTTCCCCCGGGGCGGGCCTTACCAGTGGTCCCCGGTGCCTCATCCCGAGGCCCTGGCCAGTAATCGGTTCACTTTCTGGATGCAACTTCCTTGGGGCGTGCCGCAGGAGCTGATCCTGCCGGGATTCCAAACGGCGGCCGCCACGGGGCTTCGCGGCCGGTCTGGGGCCGGGGAGGA
>JALSGI010000413.1 GCA_026982835.1 Planctomycetota bacterium
CAAGGTCCTTCTGTTCTTCCTGCTGCCCACGTCCATGGCGCTGGCCTACCTTTCCATGCGCACGCTCAAGACGTGGGACGCCTGGCGCACTCCCTACGTCAAGTATGAAAGGGCCATTTTCCAGCGGGACCAGCAGATCGCCCAGCTCCGTCGGGAAGTCACCCAACTGAAAGAAGATCTAGAGAAAGCCTTCGCCTTGCGGGGCCGGGTGTGGTCCGACTGCCAGCGCAAGGTCGTCGATGCCAATACGCAGCAGGTGGGCCTGCGGGTGGAAGGGTCCAACCCGCCCGCACTGAAGGTGAACCAGGTGGTCTATTTGTTCCAGGCCGACGGGGCGCACTACCTGGGCGAGTTCAAGGTGGCGGCCGTCAACGCCGACGCCAACCCCGAGGTGCCCAACGTGGCCTTGCAGCCCACACGGCGGCTGCCCGACTGGGTGTGGAACAACCTGGTCCGTGGGACCCCCAACCTGGAAATCCGCGATTCGCTGCCCACCGATTTTGAAGAGGCCTTCGCCGAATGCGACGAGCAGCGGCTGCGGCAGTTGTTTCCCATTCCCAACAACCCGGGCTTGCGCCCCTACTTCGAGGCTTCGCTGAACCAGTACCTCCGCGACGGCAAGGAGCTGGACGACGACGCCGACGTGCCCCCGGACCAGGTGCGGGTGTGGGTGCGGTTCTTGAAGGACGCCTCGGAACTCTCCCCCCAGGAAACGCAACTTTTGCAAAACGCGCTGAACCTCAACCAGCCGCAAGCCCTGGAAGCCCTGGTGGTGAAGAACCGGGTGACCTGGTTCTGGCCCGATGTGGCCCAGGCCCTGCTGCAAGCCACGGAAGCGGTCGAGCTGGTCAAGCGGACCTACCGCCGCCCGCTGCGGGATTATGCCACGCTGTTCGACGACCTGGAACGGGAGCTGCCGGTGTGGAACGACAAGGTGCAGCGGGCCGCCAAGTTCCTGGCCTACTTGCAGGAAGCCATCCAATCGGCCCAAAGGCAATTGCAAAACCGGCAGCAGTACCTGGATACCCGACTCAAGCCGGAAAACCAGCGGCTCACCCAGGAAGTCCAGGTGGTCAACGCGGTGCTGGAGACTCTGCGGCAGCAGTTGCAGCTGTATCGCCAGCAGGTGGACAAGCTGCTGGAAGAAAACCAGCAGCTGGCCCGCCGCTACCGCCAGGCCCAGCTCTCCCTGGCCCGGGAGATCGACCGGCGGGCCAAGGCCGCCGCTCAGGCCGCCGTCCCCTAGTGCCTTCGCGATCGCTTGCTGAGAAAATGCCTGCCAAGTCGCCTCGATCCCCGGGGCCGGCACCTGTGCCGCCGCACGGAGCGTTCCCCGGCAGAGCACTCCTTGTGAGCAGGTAGTCGGGATGGGTGGGCAAGGTTCGACGCCGAAGCACGTCAACGTGCTGTGTCCGATCTGCGAGACGTCCAATTTCTTTCCCGTCTCGCAGGCCGGCCAGGTCCATCCTTGCGAGTTCTGTGGCAACTTGCTCACTGTGCCCGAGCCGCCTCCGCAGCCCCCTTCGAAACCCCAGCAGCGTTTTCTGGAGGATCCTGAGCCGATCCCGCTGGCCAAGGAGCAGTGGTGGCAGGACGAGAAGGTGGTGGGGCAGAAGGTAGTCAAGGCCACTTGCCCGCTTTGCGAAACCCTGGTCTCGGCCCCGGTGGAAAAAGCCGGCCAGGAAGTTCCCTGCCCGGACTGCGGCCGCCTGGTGAAGATGCCCCAAGTGGTCGATGAGCCGGGGTTGATTTACGGAGAGTCGGTCCCCTATGCCGTGGCGATGGAGCCGGAGGAAGAAGCATTTTCCTCCGAGCCGGCCCCGACGGCCGCTTCGTCCGGGGCCACCGGTTCGTCGATCCTGGATCGCGTGCAGCGCCGCCCGCCGCCGGAAGCGGCCGAGCCGCCCCCGCCGCCCTCTCGGGTCCAGGAAGCGCTTGCGGCCTGGAGGGCTCGGCAGATGGAGTTGCCCCCCTGGAACCTCGTGCGGGACCTGCTCTTGTTCCCCTGGACCAGCCCCGCCGCCTTGAGCGGCCTGCTGAGCTACTTGATGTTCCAGATTCCCTTGCTGCTGATGATGATCTGGCTGGCAGTCCACAGTTCCTTTCTTTTCGGGTTGATTCGGCGCCTGGCCTTGGCCGCGGCGGTCTCGCCGGCTTTGTACATCGTCGGAGGCTGGTTCATGCACCTGGTGGAAACCGCTTTTCATGCGGGAGCGAAACTGGAAAGCGGAGTAGAGCTGGACCCGGGCGAGTGGCTCATAGACACGTTGCGGCTTGCCTGGTACATGATCCTGGGCATTGCGGTCACGGTGGCTTTGACGTTCTGGTTTCTGTTCCTGCTTTCCCATGAAACCATCTTCCTCATCCTCCTGGTGGGCGGTTACCTCTGGGTGCCGTTGATGATGATCGGGGCTCAGGTAAGCGAAAAAGAGAGCATGCCGGTGGAATCGGCCGTGTTCCAGAGCGTGCTGGCCCTGCCCGGCACCTGGTTGGCCACCTGGCTGGTACCCCCGGTGTATCTGGCCGGCCTGCTGGTGCTGTTGGAAGTGGCAGCGCGGATGAGCTTCTGGGCCTTCTGGACCTTGCTGCCGGTGGCTTTTGGTTGGTGGTTCATGAGCTGGGGGCGTTGGATCGGCTGGTGCGGATCGCGGGTCGCCCCCTTCCTGGCCCAGCGGATGCCCCCACCGCAAGCTGGTGACCGGTAGCCGCAGGCCGATTCGCGGCCTCCCCGCACTGACGTGCGGGGCTCTTGTTGGGCAAGTTGACGTTTGTTCTCACCCCGGTGCGGAAGCACCGGCGAGCCGCGTGCGTGAGCACGCGGTTTTTCACCAAACGGC
>JALSGI010000414.1 GCA_026982835.1 Planctomycetota bacterium
GAGCGTACAACCGTGGGCTTCTTCTCCCGGCGGCGCAAACAAGCACCGGGACCACCGAGCCTCCATTGTACCATGCCCCTGCGGGAGTGTCTTGCAAAGGCAAAGGAAGGGGCCGGCGAAAAGTTTTTTGTTCAGGGCAGAAGCCGGTGAAAGTCCTACCGCCGCTGGTAGTCCACTTGCAGGTGGCCGTAGAAGGTTTCCCCGCCTCGGACCACGTAGAACTTCAGCGGCTGGAGCTTGTCCAGATCGGGACGGCTGAGGATGTACTGCACGTGTTCGGGGCGCAGCGTTTCCCAGACGTGGATGCCGACCAGGATGTCGCCGGGCTTGAGCCCCTGGCGGTCGGCCGGGGAACCTGTGCGCACCTGGAGCACCCGCAGCCCGCCGCGGTAGGGCACGCGGTATCGCTGCAACAGGGCTCGTTGCACCGGTTCCAACTTCAGCCCCAGCACGGCCCACACGCGATCCGGTTGTTTGCGGGCGGAGCTTTCCAGCAGCAGCGTCAAGGTGTGCGTCCGGTCGCCGCGTTGGACAAGTAGCTTGACCGACTCGCCAGGCCGGCGCGACTGGAGGGCCAGTTGCAGAGCCACGGGATGGGAGACGGCCTGCCCGGCTACCTCCAGGATGCGGTCTCCGCGGCGAAGCCCGGCTTGAACCGCAGGGGAGCCCGGGAGCAGAGAACCTACCACCCAATGACGCCGGGTGGCCGAATAGCGCAATCGGATGCCGTGCTTGACGGGGGCTTGGTGGGCCAGCAGCCTCGCCGCCACCACCAGGGCCCGATCCACCGGGATGGCAAACCCGATTCCTTGGGCTCCGGCCCGCACGGCCACCGTCACGCCGATCATCTCTCCGTCGGCGTTCAGTAGCGGCCCACCGCTGTTGCCGGGATTGATGGCCGCGTCGGTCTGGATGAGGTCCTCGTAGATCAGCTCGTCGTTGACCTGCACGCGACGGTGCAGGGCGCTGACGATGCCGCGGGTGATGGTGTGGTCGTAGCCGAAGGGGTTGCCGATGGCGATGGCCGGCTCGCCCAGCATCAAGTCGCTGGAGGTTCCGGGGAGGATGGGGGTCAAGGGGCCGGGGGTGCGGATTCGGATCACGGCCAGGTCTTCCCCGGCGTCCGAGGCGATCCGTTGGGCCTGGAATGTCTGCCCATCGGCAAGCGTGACAAAGATGCGTTCCACCCCGGCCACCACGTGATGGTTGGTGAGGATGTAACCGGAGGGGTGCAGGATGATCCCGGCTCCCATCCCTTCGATGCGTTGGGGGGGACCCAGCCGAGCGTCCCCGGGTCGATCCAGGTGCCGCTGGCTGCGGATGGCCACCACGGCCGGGCGGGCTTTTTGAATGGCCTGCACCACGGGCGTGAGTCGCTGCGACTGGGCCTGTGCCGGGGAAGGGGCGATTGGCCCACTTCCCAACAGCCCACCCAGCAACACAGGCAGCACCATCCAGCCGGTGTGTTTCATCGTGGGGCGGTTCCTTCCGTGGGCTGGAATCTCCGTCGTCAGGCGGGGGAGAGCAAGAACCTCCTGCGGTAGGTCCGCCCGTTTCATCGGCGAGGAGATTCGCCCACGTTTAGGCCGCCAAGGGGGGCCAGCACAAACCGCATAATCCGATGTAAGTCGGGCAGAGTTTTCAGGTTGGCCGCATCGTACCGAGCCTTGCTCGCAGCCCTGGCAACCTGCACGATGCGCACAATGCGCATAACTGGGTATCGGCAGGCCTTGCTCCCCGGTGTCCGGGATCCGCCTTGATGAGGCGGGGAAACCGCCGGCGTAACCGGGGCACGTCCCCGATACGTTGCTTACTCGTAGCAGTGCTCCGGGCCGGGGTAGTGCCCTTGCTGCACGTCCCGGCAGTATTGCTGCACTGCTTCCAGGATCACTTTGGCCAGGTTGGCGTAGGCTCGGGCGAACTTGGGCGGTGGGGCAGAGCCCAGACCCAACAGATCATGCAGCACCAGCACCTGCCCGTCGCACTCCGGACCGGCCCCGATCCCGATGGTGGGGATCGAGAGGCTGCGGGTCACTTCGGCGGCGATGGAGCGGCTGATGCACTCCAGCACCACGGCAAACGCTCCGGCCTCCTCCAGCGCCTGGGCGTCGCGGAGCACCAGCTGGGCGTCGCGCTGCACGCGATAGCCGCCCAGGCGGTGCACACTTTGAGGGCGCAGGCCGCAGTGGCCCATCACCGGCACGCCCGCTTGCACCAGGCGGCGGATCGTCCCGACCAGTTCGGCTCCTCCTTCCAGCTTCACGGCGCTGACGCCGGGGAGCTGCAGGGCCTGGGCGGCATGCCGGAGCACTTCGGGCGGTTCCAGGTGGGCCAGGGGGAAGGGCAGATCGACCACCACCAGCGCGTGGCGCACGGCCCGCCCCACCATCTCGGCATGGTAGAGCATCTCCTGCCAGGAGACGGCGAGAGTGTCGCTGCGTCCCTGGACCACCATGCCCAGCGAATCCCCCACCAAAAGCGCATCTACTCCGGCCTGGTCCAGCAGCCGGGCGGTAGGGAAGTCGTAGGCGGTGAGCATGGTCAGCCGCCGGCGGCCTTTAAGCCGCTGGAACTGCGGCACGGTCATCGTTTCGGCGGCGGACATGGGCGGTTTTCCTGGGACACGAAACAGGGCGGCGGCCCGAAGCAAAAGGGGCCTGGACGGGGCGCACCCTTGATTGTGCCACTGTGCAAACAACGGTACAACCGGCCCCGGCTCTTCAGACGGCTAACAGCCCGTTGAAAAAGTCCATTTGAAATGAAAACGCGTTATAAGATTCCCTGCACATCCTGAAAAAAGCGGCTCGGCAGGAGCCTCGCCCTTGTATCTTGAAATT
>JALSGI010000415.1 GCA_026982835.1 Planctomycetota bacterium
ACGCCCAGGCGGTTGACCAGGAAGTCGGAAAGTTCGTAGGTTCTCTGGGCCAGCTCCAGGGCACGGTGGTGCCACTGCGGGTCGTCCTGGAACAGGTGCGGAAACTCCACCTTGACCATCGCCGCGCAGGAGCCGGAGGGGACCACCACCGGGTGGTCGCAGGCGGAGAAGACCTGGATGGTGTGCCGTGCCACCTGCTGGGCCCAGTCGTGGTAGCCGCTGTTGAACAGCGGCTGGCCGCAGCAGGTTTGTCCGGGCGGAAAATGCACCTGGTGCCCCAGGCGGCGGAGCAGCTCCACGGTGGCCTGGCCCACCCCAGGCCGAATCACGTCTCCCAGGCAGGTGACCATCAGTTGCACTTGCATGAGAAGGATTCTACGCTGCCGCCGACACCTTGCGTAGGGGGAGAAGCGGCGTGGGAGTCTTGGGTGTTGGGTCGTGGGCATGAGGAGCCCCGCACCGTAAGCCCGCGGAGGAGCCCAAAGAGCCCCCCGCGTAAGCGGGGGGAGAAGCAGTATCGGCTTGCGCCGTGCGCTGTTGCGCCGGAGCTTCCGCTCCGATGCCGGAACAAGCGTTCATTCTCGCAACGGCGAGCCGCCGACTTCAGTCGGCGGAGGGCTTGGAGGGGCAGCGAGCCGCCGGCGTCAGCCGGCGGTTCTCCAGCGAGCCGGGAGCGTCAGCTCCCGGAGCCTCGCACGTTAGTGTGGGGGAGAACGCCCCGAGCCTACCAGCTTCCCAGGGTGGCCGTGAGCTTAATGATTTTGTCCTGTCGGCGGACGACCAGCTTCAGTTTGTCGCCGGGCAGTTTTTCGGCGATGATCCTGGTCAGCGCTTGAAAGTTTGCCACCGGCTTGCCGTCGGCCTTGATGACCACATCCGCGGGCCGCAAACCGGCCTTTTCTGCGGCCGAGCCGGGCTGCACCCCCTCGATGACGCACTCCTTTTGGGTGTCCGAACCACTCACGCCCAGAAACCCGCCCCGCCGCACGTCCAGATGCACATCCGGCTGCCAGGTGCGGCGCAGTTGCAAGATCCCCTTTTGGGAAATCCGCGTGCCGTACAACTGCACCGCCTGAAGCTGCTGCAGCGTGGACAACACCGGCACGAGCGAGTCGTCGGCTTGGGGGGTATAGAGGGCCAGTCCCTGCAAGTTGTCCAGCTTGCCCAACAGGCGCAAGTCTTCTTTTTTCCCGCTCCACTTGCGATCGATCACCAGAAACAAGATCACTTGCTGCTGCCGACCCACCTTCTGCTCGAATCGCGCCCCCAGTTGCAGCAGCCGTTGCAAAGCCCGCTGACGCTGCTGAACCTGCAACCGCTGGATGATCCGGCGCGCTTCCTGCCCGTAGAGCGTGGCGGCGTTGGCTGCCAGTCGTTCCAGGGCCTTTCGCGCAGCCTGGGCAGTGGTTTCATCCTCCACCAGTGCCATCTGGTGAAGAATGCGCAGGGTGCGCATCCACACCTCCAGCCCTTGGCTTTGGGAGTACTGCACCAGGGGCTCGATCACTTCGACTCCCTGCTGGACCAGGTGCCGGGTGGCCTCTTCCCGAGCATGGTAAAGGTCGGAGTCGAGTTGCTGGAACCAGCGGCGAAACGGCTCCGGCTCCTCGGCCCGACTCGGCGGCTGGCCCAGGCAGACCATCACGCCCAGGAGTGCTACCGGCAAAATCCGCATGGTCGGTTCCTTGGGGAAGTTTGGGGGCAGCGGTTCACCCCTAGATTCTACGTTCTGCTTGCTCGGGTTGGCAACGCACCCGGCGGCGAGCACGGGTGTTTTGCTCGTGCGGCACCGGGGCGGGCCAAACAAAAGCGCTTTTGCCGTGTGTCGTCGCCGGCTGAAGCCGGCTGCTTGCCCTGGGGGGTCCTGGTTTGCTCAAGCCTTCGCACCCCCTTGGGGGACGCGGATTGAAACCACGGGGGACGGGGGCCATACTTACTCAGGGAGCCCCAAGCCACGAAGCCCAGGCCGTTATAGGACGGGTTCGTAGCCTGACCACCGGGTTCCCCGCCTTGGCGCCTGTAGCTCAGGGGATAGAGCAGCGGTTTCCTAAACCGCGTGTCGGGGGTTCGAATCCCTCCAGGCGCACTGCCTTGGACCGTCTCAGCGGCCGAAAGCCGCGCGGTGCAGATCGGTTTCCAGCCGCAGTTGCACCACCATCCAGCTTTCCTCTTCCCTGGCGTTGCTTTGCGGGGGGCGGTAAAAGGCCGCGTACCACACCACCGGCAGCCGCTGATGCTCGGCCAGGTATTGCAGCACCACCAGGTTGGGACCCAGTTGCCGCACTTGCAGGCGACGAAAGCTCACCAGGCGGCCGTACTGGCGTTGCAACTGGTCGCTGCGCTGGATCATCGCCTGGGCTCGCTTTTGCAGTTGCGGGTTTTCCTGCAGCAGGCGTTGGAAGGCGTCGGCGGTCCGCTGCTCGGCTAGTTGCTGGAAAAAATCCTGCATCCGCCCCTGGAGCATCTGCACCGCGGGCGATTGGGCCGGTTCCTGGGCTGCCAGGGGGGCGGCAGGAGGGAGAGAGAGCAGGACCACGGCGGCGATTCTGGCAAACGGCGGTTTCATGGCGCTGGGTCCCCTTTGCGCGCGGAAAGGTCACCGACAGGGCTTCTGGACCAGGAGTCTGCTCTCCAGTGTGGTTGCTTTCCACAGCAAGATCAAAGCGCCCGGCTGGGGTCGCAGAGGCGGGGACGGCGGGCTTGCTCGGTTCGCCACCGCAGCAATAGCGGCCGCAGCTCCGCCGCCAGAAACAGCGAGCCGCACACACAAAGCAAGTCGGTCGGGTTGAGCCGGGGCAGCAGGCGCTGCAGGGCTCGGGCAGCGCAGGGTTCC
>JALSGI010000416.1 GCA_026982835.1 Planctomycetota bacterium
AGACCCAAGACCCAGGACCCAAGACCTCCGGAGCGGAAGCTCCGGCGCAAGTCGCAAGCCGCACGGCGCAAGCCGATTCTCACCGCCTCCCCCCGCTTACGCGGGGGGCTCTTCGCCCAAGACCCACGACCCAAGACCCAAGACTCCGGGAGCGTCAGCTCCCGGCTCGCCGGTGTCCGTTTCTAGGCCGGCAGCAGGATTTCCCCGCGGCCTTCGTTGACAAAATCCCCGTGATAGATGCGCAACGGGGCGTCGAACAATTCCTCGGCAAACGGAAACCCCAGGCGGCACCAGGAAAGCAGCATCATCCGCATGAACACCGGGCGGAACACGCGCCCGCGGGCGAAGGTGGGTAGCAGTCGGGGGGGCTGGGGGCCCAGCAAGCCGATGGTGCCGCGGCGCATGCCGGCCCCGGGCCGGATGCCGCAGGAGCCTAGCACGAAGATGTTCCCGGCCAGCATGTTCACGCCCACGGCATCGCCCACGCTCCCGCCCACCACGATCAACCCGCGACGCATGGAAAGCCCCACTTCGTTGCCGGCCGAGCCTTCCACAAGCAGGGTGCCACCGGTCATGCCGCGGGGGCTTCCGCGATAGGCGGCCCCGGCCAGGTGCCCGGCCGACCCGCGCACGTGGATCAGCCCGCCGTGCATCTCGGCTCCTACCCAGCCGCCGGTATCGCCGTGGACGTGGATCTGCCCGCCGGTCATCTCGCTGCCCAGGTGGCGGCCGGCCGGGCCGTGCACTTCGATCCGCCCGGTGCTCATCCGGTGGCCGATCCAGTGCACGCCCGACAGATCGCCGTGGAAATGCAGTTGCAGGTCGTCGGCCGAGCCGCGGAGGCGGAAAAACTCGCCTACCGGCTCGCGGCATTTGCCGTGAAACAGCTCCAGGCGGCGGATCTGGTCCAGCGAACACCCCTGGAGGCGTTCGGGGAGCAGCTGGGGCACTTCCACCGGAACGGAGGTGCGGCCGATGTATTCCAGTTCCAAGGGCATGGCACCGGGGGGCAGCGTCGGGCCGCCGCAATGGCGAAACCCACGCCCAGTGAGGGTACAATTTTTCTCTGGGAAGGTGGTGGAAAACCGCATTGTAAAGGCTGGCTGGGAGTTATGGCAGGGGGAAAGATTTTTTCCACAAGGGGCGAGAAAAACTTGAACACCGCCGGGGGGATGTGCGTATAATCGGTACGTGTTGATGTGTCGGGGGGTAACGGCCGCCGGGACACGGCCAATTACCCTCCAGACCCCCGGGCGCCCTCCTCCCGAGGGTACCCATCGGCAAGGTTTGGCTTGGTCCCTTGGACAATTGTTCCCTTTTGGTGCGTGGAAGGAGTGAACGACCATGCGTAAACTCACCTCCGTGGCATTGGCCATTGGGGTGCTGGGCGCTTCGGTCGCCGTGGCAGGCGATCTGGAGAGCGGCATCCCGGTCGGCAAGTCGGTGCCGGCGTTCCAGGTGGTCAAGTGCGGTGGCGCCGATGACGGCGTCAAGGAAGGCCAGCAGCTTTGCTACAGGTGACGGCTTGGAGGTCGTCCCGTCGTCATGATCTTCGCTCGGAAGGCTGACGACGCCTTGGCCGGTCTGGTCAAGGAGATCGAGAAGGCCATCGAAGCCAACCAGGACAAGAAGCTGGCCGCCTTTGTCAACTTGATCGGCGAGGACCGCGACCAGTTGGAAAAGGCCGCTGAAAAGTTCATCAAAAAGTACAACATCACCAAGGTGCCCATCGTGGTGCCGGTGGAGTACGAAAACGGTCCCCGCAACTTCAACATCAACCCCGAGGCCGAAGTGACCGTGATGCTCTACCGCCGGGCCAAGGTGAAAGCCAACCATGCTTTCGCCCCGGGCCAACTGGCCGGTAAGGTGCAGCAGGTCCTGGCCGATTTGCCCAAGATCCTCAACTAGCTATTTCCAGGGCCGCATCGGCGCCAAACCTTGCCGTCCCCCAACGGACCTTTCCCCTTCAGTGGAAAGGTCCGTTTTCTTTGGTCCAACTGGCCTTCATTTGGCCGGAAGGTTTGTGCTACACTGCGGCGGCTTTGGTTTTTGTTTTGCCAGGGGAGGGAGCCCCGCAGGGTTCCCGCATTTGCAAGGAGTGCCTCATGTGCCAGGGGAACCGCTTCCGTCGGATCGCCACTTGGTCTTGGCAAACCCTCTTCCCAACGCTGATTGCCGCCTTCCTCTGCCCCCGACTCCTTCCGGCCCAGCAAAGCCCGCTGCCCACCATCGTCGGAGCGGTGGACGTGAGCCACAGCCGCGTCTATGTGTTCGTCGATAAGCGAGGGCTGGGGCACCAGCACGCCGTCGAGGGGCGTCTCCAGCAGGGGATGTTCCACATCCAGCCGGGCCAGATGCCGCAAGCAGAGCTGGTGTTCGACATGACCAGCTTCCGGGCCGACACGGACCAGGCCCGCCGCTGGGTGGGACTGCCCGGCAAGACCGACGCCACAACGCAGAAAAAGGTAACCCAGAACATGCTCGGCCCCCAGGTGCTGGACGTGCGCCGTTTTCCCACGGCCCGCTTCCGCCTCACCTCCGTGCAACCCCGCCGCGACGACAAGGGACAACCTTACCTGGTCATCCAGGGGCAGTTTACCTTGCACGGGGTGACGCGTCCCGTGGCCGTGGCCGCCCGGGCCAAGGAGTTTGCCCAGGGAGTGCGGATTGTGGGCCAGCTGACCATTCGGCAAACCCAGTTCGGCATCAAGCCCTACACCGCGGCTTTGGGAGCCGTGGGTGTGGCCGATCCGCTGACCATCTACGCCGATCTCTGGGTGCCCAAGGCCGCCCCACCCTCCCGGCGGTGAGGGTTCTTTCCAGGGGGCGTCTGGCCTGGGGAAAGTTTTCCGCGGCACGGCAATGGCCGACTCGGGGCCTGCACGAGGAGGAGCAGACGGTGATTTCCGATCCGCATGTTCGCCCTGGCGAAATCGCCCGGCACTACGACCTGGCCTCGCTGTTCTATCGGTTGCTTTGGGGGCCGCACATCCATCACGGGCTGTGGCTCACCGGCCGGGAATCGCCCGGAGAGGCCCAAGAACAGCTCACCCGCGAACTGGCCCGCCAGGCACGCATCGCCCGGGGAGAGCGGGTGCTGGACGTGGGTTGCGGGCTGGGAGGCTCGGCCCTGTGGCTGGCCGCCCACCGCCAATGCCACGTGCTGGGAGTCACTCTGAGCGGGGTGCAGCGGTGGTGGGCCGCGCTGCTGGCCCGGACCAAAGGGCTGAGCCGCCGTGTGCAGTTCCGCCGGATCAACGCCGAGGAGATGGACTTCCCTGCTGGAAGCTGGGACGTGGTCTGGAGCATCGAGTGCACCGAGCACCTGTTCGACAAGGCGGCGTTTTTCCGCCGGGCCGCCGGCTGGTTGCGACCCGGGGGCCGTCTGGCCATCTGCGCTTGGCTGGCCGGGCCGGAGCCGCTGGACGCCCAGCAGACCGAACTGGTGCGGCAGGTGTGTCGGGCTTTTTTGTGCCCCTCGCTGGCCACGGCGGAAGAGTACCTTGGTTGGTTTCGGCAAGCCGGCCTGGTTCGTGCCCGTTTTGAAGACTGGACCCCCCAGGTCGTCCGCACCTGGGAACTTTGCCGCCGTCGCACGCAACGGCTGCCGCTGCGCCGGGTGGCCGGGGCGGTTGATCGCCGAATGGGCCAGTTCCTGGACCACTTTGAAACCATCCATCGCGCCTACACCACCGGAGCCATGCAATACGGCTGCCTGCTGGCCGAAAAACCCGCAGCCTGAAAAAACCCCGGAACCGGACGAGCACCTTGGTCACGGAGGACCGCTTACCATGCGTCGGATTGCGGATCGGACCCTCGGCACGCTTTTCGGCCTGGGCACCCATGTGCTGTTCGCCTGCACCGTGTGGTCCTTGTTCTGGTTTCTCAAAGGAGGCCGCAGCAGCCCTGCCCACCCGGACGGTTTGTGGCTCGACGTGCTGCTGGCCGGGCAATTCGCCCTTTGGCACAGCGGGCTGCTGTTGCCCTCGGTGCGCCGGCGTCTCGGAGCGTACGTCCGCGATGCCTTCTATGGCTGTTTGTTTTGCACGGTTACCTGTGCCAGCTTGCTGCTGGTGTTCGCCGGGTGGGAGCCCGGCCCGGTGCTGTTCCGCCTGGAGGGTGGAGCCGCCACAGCAATTCAGGGAATGTTCTACTTGAGCTGGGTGGCGTTGTTCTACAGCCTGAGCCTCACCGGACTGGGCTACCAGACCGGCTGGACCCCCTGGTGGGCGTGGTTTCGGGGGCGCAAGCTCCCCCCGCGCCGATTCCAGCCTCGCGGGGCTTATCGCTGGATGCGGCATCCGGTGTACCTGAGTTTCCTGGGCCTGTTGTGGTTCACCCCCGTTTACACGCTGGATCGCTTGTTGCTGAACCTGGTGTGGACGGCGTATATCTTCGTGGGCAGCTGGCTCAAGGACCGGCGGTTGTTGTTCTACCTGGGCTCCACCTACCGGGAATACCTGGCCCGCGTACCGGGTTATCCCTTGCTGGGCTGGGGCCCCCTGGGCCGCATCCCTCGGGAAGCCCCGTGGGGGTAATCGCCCGCGGCCCCAGCTCCGGCCAGCCCCCGGGCCTTGGCTCTGGCTCTCCCCCGGCTTCAGCCGGGTACGTGTTTAGCAGCCCGTTGAAGAATGTTCCTCGATACGGAATCGCGTCACAGGACTAGCCGTATTTTCTGAAAAAAACGGCTCGGCCGTGACCTCGCCCTCCCAAACTTGCGTTTTTCAACGGGCTGTTAGCGTGCGAGGAAAAGATAGAGTGTTTCCAAGCAAGAACGAGTCGCTTCTTCTCCGGCGAGCCGCGTGCGTCAGCACGCGGTTGCGTTGAGCCGTGCCGGTCGTTGCTTTGCTTGAAGCAACCGGGAGCTTACGCTCCCGGCTCGCTGTTCAACCGCCGGCTGACGGCGCGCGGCTCGCCGTTCTCCGCCAGCTAAAGCTGGGTACGTGTTTAGCGTGCCAGCACAAGACGGAGCATTCCCAGATCAAAAGCGAGCCGAAGGCTTGCCAGCCTTGTAGCCGGCACTCGACGAAGCGGAGACCACCGGAACCAGGCACCATGACCACACCCCGCACCCCGGCAGGGGTGCCAGAAACAGCCAGCGGTTCCTCTATCTGGCATCCCTTCGGGATGCTCAAGGACAAGGAAAAACGCTGCCTTCCGGGGGTCTGACGACCCCCGGCTACAAGAGTGCGACGCCTGCGGCGTCGGTCCTCCGGCTGCTAGCTGGCTAAACACGTACCCGGCTTCAGCCGCCCGGAGAGCCAAGAAAAAACGCATATCGATCTTCTCCGCTGGCTGAAGCCAGCGGCTCGCTCCCCTCCAAGCCCCCAAGCCTCCAGGCCTCCGAGCCCTCCGGGAGCTTACGCTCCCGGCTCGCCGGAGAACCGCGGGCTTACGCCCGCGGCT
This sequence comes from Planctomycetota bacterium, assembly GCA_026982835.1. Taxonomy (GTDB): domain Bacteria; phylum Planctomycetota; class Planctomycetia; order Pirellulales; family S012-138; genus S012-138. The sequence goes on from JALSGI010000416.1 coordinate 5,407, forward strand.
GGCCATTTGCGAGAATTGGCGCCGGTTCTTGCATCGGCGCGGAAGCACCTGGCGCAACAGCGCAAGCCGCACGCCGCAAGCCGATACCGTCTCTCCCCGCACTAACGTGCGGGGCTCCTCCGCGGGCTGACGATGCGCGGCTCGCTCCCCTCCAAGCCCCCAAGCCCTCAAGCCCCCAAGCCTCCACTCCCTTCCCGAGCTGAAGCTCGGAGTGGTTTTCGCTTTACCTGGCAGCAGCCAGAGATCAAGATACGAAGGCACTCCCATTGGACACGTGGCTTGTGCCACAGAAATTGTCGCTGGCCCACCTGTTTCGGAGTTCCTCCCATGAAAGTTCGCTGTTTTCTCTGGCTGTGGCTCCTGGCGGCTTGCTGGCTTGCTGGCTCATCCAGTGCTGAGGCTCAACAGGAAGTGATCGACATCGGCCGACGCCGCGAGCTGTTTGTGGATCGCTACCTGATCGACTCGATGAAGAACCTGCGCTTGCAACTGCACCGGCCTTGCCGCACCGAGGTGGTGCTGCGTTTCGACCGGCCTTGGGAGGGAGAGACTTCCGCTTACGTGACGGTGTTCAAGGACGGGGAGCGTTACCGGATGTACTACCGGGCCAGCGGCCAGCGCGGCTCCAAGAGCTGGGAGTTGACCTGCGTGGCCGAAAGCCGCGATGGTCGCCATTGGACCAAGCCGGAGTTGGAACTGCACGCCTTCGGCAAGCACCGCCGGACCAACATCGTGCTGGCCGTGCCGCCGCGGCAGGGGACGCACAACTTCGCCCCCTTCCGCGACCAGAACCCCAACGCCCGCCCCGAGGCCCGCTACAAGGCCCTGGCCGGGGCGCCGCTTTGGGCCTGGGGCTCGCCCGATGGCATCCACTGGAAGCTGCTGCACAAAAAGCCGGTAATCACCCGCGGAGCGTTCGACTCGCAGAATGTCTCCTTCTGGGACCCCAATCGCGGCTGCTACGTGGCGTACTTTCGTATTGTTCGCAATGGACTGCGGGCGGTGGCCACGGCCACCTCGAAGGATTTCATCCACTGGAGCCAGCCGCAGCCGATCCAGGTCCAGCAGCGGCCCGGCGAACACTTCTACACCAACGCCACGCTGCTGTACTTCCGCGCACCGCACCTGTACCTGGCCTTCCCCAAGCGGTTCTTCCCCAGCAGACGGCGGCTGCCGGAGCACCCCTCCTCGGGCATCTCCGACGGGGTGCTGCTTACCAGCCGCGATGGGCTGCATTTTCAGCGAGAGTTTCCCCAAGCGTTGCTTCGGCCCGGGCTGGAGCAGCGGAACTGGGGCGATCGGTCCAACATGATCGCCTGGGGGCTGGTGCCCACCGGCAAAGATGAAATGTCGCTTTATTTCAGCCAGCACTACCGCACTTCCTCGGCTCATATCAAGCGGGCCGCTTATCGCGTGGACGGTCTGGCTTCGCTCCATGCGGAGGCCACGCCGGGGGAGCTGGTGACCAAGCCGCTTCGCTTTGCGGGCAAGCGGCTGCTGTTGAACTACTCCACCTCCGCCTTCGGCTCGATTCGCGTGGAGGTGCTTTCGGCCGAAGGCAAGCCGCTGCCCGGCTACCAGCTCCAGGTGGCCCCGGAGCTGTTCGGCGACGCGGTGGACGAGCCGTATCCGCTTTACCAGGGCAAGCGGGACTTCGCCCCCCTGGCCGGCAAAGCGGTCCGGCTGCGGTTCGTGCTGGTGGATGCCGACCTGTATAGCTTTCGCTTCGCCGATTGAGGCCCACCGGGGACTTTGAGAATCGGCTTGCGCCGGAGCTTCCGCTCCAGAGGTCGTGGGTCCTGGGTCTTGGGTCTTGAGGGGGTGCTGCCGCACCCGGCGGAGCAAAACGTGTTTGTGAGAAACAACGCACCTGGTGGATCTGCTTTGATTCTTGCAGCGGCGAGCCGCCGGCGCCGGCCGGCGGTTGGCTAGCGCAACAACGGCAACAAACGGTATTAACCGTGTGCTCACGCACGCGGCTCGCCGTAACTGTTACCGTGGCGCAAAAACAAGCGTGCGTTTTCACGCAGCGGCGAGCCGCCGACTTCAGTCGGCGGAGAGCCCAAGAGCCCCCCGCGTTAGCGGGGGGAGAACAGCGTGCCGGGAGCTTCCACTCCGGTGCAAGAAAAACGGTTCCCGGCGAGCCGGGAGCACGAGCTCCCGGGGGCGGCTGGGCCGCAGCCACTGGGAGCTTCCGCTCCAGTGCAAGAAAACAGATCACAACGAGCCGGGAGCACGAGCTCCCGGAGGAAAAGCGGCAGAATCACGCCGTTTGGCGAATTTGCTCGGCGAGTTGACACGCGCGGCTTGCTGGTGCAAAAACAAGCGTTGGCTCTTGTTTCCCCACCGGCCGGCCGGCGGAAAACAGCCGTTTTCACAAGAAAGGTCCCCACCTTATGCCCACGGTTCGAGTGCTGGTTCTGCGTGCCCCGGGCACCAATTGCGACGTGGAAACCGCCCATGCGTTCCAGCTGGCCGGTGCCCGCTGCCAGCGCGTGCACATCTACCGCCTGCGCGAACAGCCCCGGCTGCTGGAGCAGTTCCAGGTGCTGTGTATCCCGGGCGGATTCAGCTTCGGCGACGACGTGGGGGCGGGGCGGATTCTGGCCGTGCAACTGCAGCACCACCTGGGCGAGCAGCTGCACCGCTTTGCCGAGCAGGATCGGCTGGTGCTGGGCATTTGCAACGGATTCCAGGTGCTGATCCAGACCGGCCTGTTGGGCTGCGGCACCGGGCCGCAACGGGAAGTGACGCTTACGTGGAACGACTCGGGCCGGTTCGAGGACCGCTGGGTGCGGCTGCGATGCGAGGAGTCCCCGTGCGTGTTTCTCCGGGGGGTGCAGGAGCTGTTTCTGCCGGTTGCCCACGCCGAAGGGAAGTTCGTGGCCCGGGACCAGCAGACGCTCCGGCGGCTGGCCGCGGCGGGGCAGTTGCCGCTGCGCTACGCGCCGCTGGTGCCGGAAGAGGGGGCCGGCGACCCCGAGGCCGTGCTCCCTTACCCGGACAACCCCAACGGCTCCCAGGCCAACGTGGCCGGGATGTGCGACGCAACGGGGCGGGTGCTGGGACTGATGCCGCACCCGGAACGCTATGTCGATCCGGCCCAACACCCGCACTGGACGCGGCAGCGGGCCGCCGAAGGGGCGCTTCCCTCCGGGGGCCAGGGGCTGGCCCTGTTCCAGAACGCCGTGCGGTATTTCCAGTAGGTGAACCCCCGTCGCCACGCCCGTTTCGGCCAGCTGGGAGCGTCAGCACGCGTTGCTTCCGCAGTAGTCGTCCGTTTCGCCAAGTGCCGGCTGAGGGGGCGCAGCTTGCCGGTTCTCCGCCAGCTGAAGTTGGCGGCTGGCCGATTGCAAGAATTGGCGTTTTTTCCGGCACTGGAGCAGAAGCTCCAGCGCAAAGTCGCAAGCCGCACGCCGGTTCTCCCCGCACTAACGTGCGGGGCTCTTGCGGGAGCTTACACTCCCGGCTCGCCGTTCAATCGCCGGCTGACGCGCGCGGCTCGCCCAAGCCCCCAAGGCTCCCCTACCACGCCTGCTGGTAAAGCTCTTCCAGTACGGAGGCATCTACAGCCCGGGGGTTGAACTGCCCGGTCCATTGCTTGGCTGCATCCTGGGCCAGCCGGGGCAGGGCCTCCTGGGGCACTTGCAGGGCTTGCAGCCGCGTGGCCAATTCGGCTTGCTCCAGCAACCGGGTTACGAGACAAGCCAGATGCTCTCCCGGGCTGGGGCCTTCGGCCACCCGGAGCAACTCTGCCGGGAGCAGTTGCAGCAGCTGATCGTAGCAGGCGGCCACTTCTTCAAGCTGGGCGTTGTACCGCACTACCCACGGCAGCATCACGCCGACGGCCTGGCCGTGGACGATGCCGAAGTGCTGCGTGAGCGGATTGGCCAGGGCGTGGGCGGCCCCCAGCATGGAGTTTTCGATGGCCAGCCCGGCAAAACAGGCCCCCAGTTGCATGGCGCTTCGGGCAGGGAGGTTTTCCGGGTCGGCCAGCACGGCGGCAAAGTGCGGGGCCAGCAGTTGCCATGCCCGGCGGCTGAAGGTCTCCGACACGGCGTTTCGCCGCGTGGTGACGGCCGTTTCCACAGCGTGCGATATGGCGTCGATGCCCGTCAGGGCCGTCACCTGCCGCGGCTGGGTGATGGTGAGCTTGGGGTCCAGCAGCGCCACGCGACATGCGGCCTTGGGGTCGCCACAGGCCATCTTCACATGGGTTTGGGCGTCGGAAATGAGGGCAAAGCTCTGCGCTTCGCTGCCCGTGCCGGCGGTGGTGGGCACGGCGATCAGAGGGAGCATGGGGCGGCGGGCCTTGCCCACGCCCCAATAGTCCTGCATCCGGCCCCCTTGGGTATAAAGAAAATTGACTCCCTTGGCGCAATCCATCGAGCTGCCCCCGCCCAGGCCCACCAGCAGATCGGGAGCAAAACTCCACGCATGCACCAGGCACTGGTCCACGGTTTGGGTGGTGGGGTTTTCCACCACCTGATCGAACACCGAGACGGCAAGCCCTTGCCGCTGTAGCGACGCCACGGCCCGCTCCACATGCCCGGCGGCGACGATGCCCGGGTCGGTCACCACCAGCACCCGCCCTGCGCCCAGCTGGGCGGCCAAGGAGCCAAGCTGATCCAAGCGATCGGGACCAAAGACAAACCGCGTGCGAAGCTGAAAATCAAACGGCTGCATGCAGGCTGGGGATCGTTTTTTTGGGGGATTCTCTGTTTCCGGAAACCGGAACGCTTTGCGCTCGCAGCTGGCCGGTATGCGTTTGTTCTTGCATTCGGCGAGCCCCGGGCTTTAGCCCGGGGAGTCAATGGGCAATCGCTTTTCAACCGCTTTTCTCCGCCAGCTAAAGCTGGCGGCTCGCCGGGAGTGGCGTTAATGTTTTTCAGTTTGGCCAGCTTTTCTCCGCTTCTTCGGCTCAGCCGTGACCTCGCCCTCCCGTTGTGCAAATCGACGCTTGTTCATGTAGTGGAGCGGAAGCTCCGGGAGGGCGAGCCTCCTGGCGAGCCGCGGTTTCAGCGTGTGTGTTGTCTCCAGCAAACTTGTTTTGTTCCTGCCGCGGTGCGGAAGCACCACCTCATCCCTCTCAAGCCTCCACGCCCCCACCCCCTCCGGGAGCTTACGCTCCCGGCTCGCCGTTCTGGCCAGCTCAAGCCGGCAGCTCCGCCTTGAGGGCCTCGAGCCGTTCCGGCGAAAGCTGCAACGCCCGGGCGCGGAACAAAAACTCCACGATGTTCCCCTCGTGCGGCTGAAGCCAGTTCAGGCGCGTGGTGGGGATGGGCCCCAGGTTCAGCCGGTCGATGTGCGTGGCATCGACCAGTTGCCGCTCCCATTGCCGGTCGTGGGTGATGGCCGAGCAGACCAGCGTGGGGCCGATCCGCTTGAGCATCTCCTCCTGCGGGCAGCGGACCACCGTGCAGAAGGGGAACATGTACTCCTTGCGCACGATCTCCGGCTCGGGCGATTCGGCATGGGCGATCACCGGCCGCAGGTACGCGCAGCGTTCCATCTCCACCAGCCTCGGGCCGTAGGGGGCGGTCATGTGTTCCACGCCCGGGGCGCTGAGGTCCTGTTCGATCAGCTCCCAGATCGCCTTGGCCATTCCCGGCACGGTGAAGGCGGCCAGGGCCGCTTCCGGGTCGTCGGGGGGTTTGACTTCCACCGGCCCCAGTCGCTCGGCCAGGGCCTGGGCAATCTCGCGCGTGTGGCGGGGAGCCCAAATGCTGGAGCAGTTGATGCACCCGCGACCGCTGTTGATGAACACGCTCTCGGCCATCAGGTCCAGGTACTCTTCCCATTGGTCCACCACATCTTCGCCCAACAGAATCTTGCTGAAGCCCGGCCCGTGGGCCTGCACCCGCGGGTTGCCGCGATACTGCTCCACGGTGGCCGAGCCGCCGAAGATCATCACCCGCGGGCAGTGGTTCACCACGGCCGCTCCCATCTCCGGCCCGCCCGGATAGATGCTGATCGCCTCGGCCGGGATGCCTGCCTGCACGAACGCGGCGGTCATGCGGTAGGGGGTCCAGGGCTCTTGCGGTCCCGGCTTGAGCACCAGCCCCAACTGCATCGGCACCACCGGCAGCCACAGCGTGTGCACCCCCGGCGAGTTGGAAGGAAGCACCACGCCCAGCGCGGGCGCCTGGGCCTGGTAGCTGACCACCACGCCGCGGCTTTCGATTCCGTAGCCGCGGGCCAGAATGGAAAGGTCCAGTCCCCGGGTCAGGGCGTCCAGAATCTGGTCCATCCGCGTGAGCACAAAGTGGTTCTTTTCCATGTTGAACCGGCACATGTGCTCCGGCAGGCCCGTGGAGGCGCTTTGGGCCTTGACGAACTCCTCGGGGCTTTGGGTGCCGTCGCCCAGCGGGAGGGTTTCCTTCAGGTACAGATCGGCGGCGCGTTTGATCTTTTCGATCAGCTCCTCGGGCTGGAACTGGCGCAGGGCCTCCCGGGCCTGATGGGCCCGGCGGATGTCCCGCTGCAACAGCCCCGGGTTGGCCTGGCTTACCCGGGCCATGGGCTCGCCGGTGATGAAATGCAGCACCTCGTCGGTTTCCAGCGATTCGTAGGGTTTTCCCCAGCGGAGCACGGGCAGGTTCAACACGACGGGAATCTCCTGCTTCGGGTGTGGCAAGCCGCATGCGTCGGCACGCGGCTTGGTGGATTGGGCGACGTTGTGACGTTTGTTCTTGCGTTTGGCGAGCCCCGGGCTTTAGCCCGGGGAGAGCCAAGATAAAACGCTCCGTGTTCTCCTCCGACCGAAGCCGGCGGCTCGCTGTTGGTTGTTTGACGCTTATTCTTGCCTCGGTGCGGAAGCACCCAGTGGCTGGCACCCCTACCGCCTCCGGGAGCTTACGCTCCCGGCTCGCCGGTCAACCGCCGGCTCACGCCGGCGGCTCGCCGTGTGTGTCCAAGTAAGTGTTTGTTTTTGCATTCGGCGAGCCCCGGACTTCAGTCCGGGGAGAGGCAACATGCAATCGCTTCTCTGCTGCTTTTCTCCGCCAGCTGAAGCTGGCGGCTCGGCGGGAGCCTCGCCCTCCCAATTGTGCCAATCGACGCTTGTTCCTGCAGTGGAGCGGAAGCTCCAGGAGGGCGAGCCTCCTGGTGAGCCGTGGTTTCAGTGTACGTGTTGTTTCCAGCAAACCTGTTTTGTTCCTGCTGCGGTGCGGAAGCACCTCGCCGCAAGGCGCAAGCCGCCTAATACACGCCCACCACGGTGCTTTTTTGCAGGCGGCTAAAGGGGCGCACGCCGCTGATGCCGTCCCAGGGGTACTTTTCATACGGCGGCTCGCGTTCCCCTTCGTCGCGTTCCAGGAAGCCCGGAATGAACAACTCCTTGGTGAGCGTGTAGAGTTTCACACGCCCGGTCTGGCCGTAGGGGACCACCTCCAGGTGGTCGTCCGGGTTGACCACCTCGATCACCGCCCGCGGCTGCGGGGCGTAGTAGGTGATCTTGTACCCTTCCTCGGGCGTAACCGGCTTGGAGCAGGCCAGGCCCATGAGCGTGTTGCCGTAGGTGGGCGTGATGTAGGTACGCTCATCGAGTAGCTCTTCCACGCAGAAGCGGGTCCACTGCGGCGTAAACTCCGTGCCGCCGGAAAAGATGCCCGTGATGCCCATCTCCGAGATCGACGTGCCTTCTTCCTCCAGGGCCAGGGCCAGGGCTTCCAGCAGCTTGGGCGTGGCGAACATACAGCGAATGTCGTGCCCTGCCTTGAGGATGGTGATCGCCTGGTCGATGCAGTGCCGCTTGTAGGCTTCCAGGTGTTCCATCCAGCCCTTTTTGATGAGCTTGATCACCCAACGGGGGTCCAGGTCGATACAGAAGCAGATGCCGCCGCGGTACTGGGCCAGGTGTTCCACGGCCAGCCGCAGCCGCCGCGGCCCCGAAGGGCCAAGCATCAGCCAGTTGGCCCCCTTGGGGAAATACTCCTCGGGCAGCGTCTGGCTGAACAGTTCGTAGTCGATCCAGTGGTCCTCCACGACCACGCGGCTTTTGGGCACGCCGGTGGTGCCGCCGGTTTCGAAGACGTAGATGGGCTTGTTCTGGTAGGGCTGGGGCACCCACCGCCGCACCGGCCCGCCCCGGAGCCAGTCGTCCTCGAACAGCGGGAACTTCTTCAGATCGTCGAAGCACTTGACCTCTTTGAGCGGATCGAACTTCAGCTCCCGGGCCTTTTCCAGCCAGAACTGGCAGCCGGTGTTGGGATGGAAGTGCCAGTGGACGATCTGTTCCACGTGGGCGTCCAGCTCTTGGCGGGCCTGGTGGGCCTTCTGTTGCAGCTCGGGGGAAAGCTCGGCAGAGGAAGCTTGGTTCATCGGCGGGCCTCTTTCACGAGGACGGGGGGCGGGACGTTCACCTCCGGTCACCGGAAGCCGCAGGCGGGAAAAGCGGAGCCGTCCGGCGACCCTCACCAGGGCAACCAGTAAAATACCCCAGCGCCGCAGGCCAGACAACTCGCCCCCGGGAAAAGGGGGCCCGCCTTGGAAATTGCTGCCCCCGGTGTCCCCCGGCTCACTCCCGGTCCAGCTTCACCAGGTGGAATCGCTTCGGCCCCAACGCCTCTTGGGCGATCTGGCCCAGGTGTTCGTGGTGGGTGAAGAAGATCACCTGGGTTTTTTGGGCCAGGTCGGCCAGGGCGTTCAGGGCGGCGGCTGCCCGCTGGTCGTCGAACATGATGAGGATGTCGTCCACGACAAAGGGGACCGGTTCGCGCTGCTGCAAGGCATGTTCCAGCAAGGCCAGGCGCAGGGCGAGGTAGAGCTGATCGCGGGTGCCGTCGCTCATGCCGGGCACGAGCACCTGCTCGCCGTCGGGGCGTACGCCCACGAGCACCTGCTGGTCCCTGTTGTCGTACCCGATTTGCAACTCCTGGAACGAACCGCATGTGAGCCGGGCGAAAAGCTCGGAGGCCCTGCCCAACACCGGCCCTTGCTGTTCCCGCTGGAACCGCTCAATGGCTCGCCGGAGCACCCAGGCAGCCAGGAAGGTGTTTAGATATTGTTCTGTGGTTTCTTCCAATTTGTCCAGCAGCAGTTCGCGTTCCTGCTGCAGCCCCGCCACCCGGCCGCTGCCGTCATGGCGTTTCAGTTCCGCCTCGCATCGGCCCTGTTCTCGTTGCGCCTCGGCCAACTCCTGTTGCACTTCTTCTAACTGGGTGTTGCATTGCTGGAGCTGCTGTTCGATCTGCTCGGGCTGGTGGCGCTGGATCTGCTGGATCCACTCGTCCAGGGGCTGGTGGCCGGCCTGACGCTGGAGGTTTGTGCGAAGCGTTTCCCGCTCTTGTTCCCGCTGTTGCCGCTTGCGGGACTTCAGCTCGATCTGTTCCAGTTGTTCCGGGTCTCTGCAACGGGCCCTGCGACAAAGCTCCCGGAGCTCGTTCTCCCAGCCTTGCAATTTCCCTTGCAGCTTTTGGAGTTCCTCTTCCCCGTCCCGGAGCCGTTTTTCCAAATCCTCGGCCCGTTTTCTTTCGCGGCCAGCCCGCTCCAGTTCCTCGTGCAGTTGGGAAACCACGGCCTGAAGCTGCTGCACATCCGGCCGCACCTGTCCGACGCGCTCCGGAGCCACCCGCTGGATCAGCTGGCGCACCTGTTGGGCGTAGTGCTGGAGGTCCTGGTCGATCCCCCGGATGCGGCTTTCCAGTTGCCCGATCTCCCGCCAAAGACTCAAAACGTGCTCGGCCGTCTCCAGAAACTCCCGCACCTGGTCGGGATCCGCCTGGGGAGCCTGGCCCAGCTGCTGCACCAACTCGGTCCACTGGGCTTGCCACTGCTGGCGCTGGTGTCGGAATTGTTGGAGCTGCCGCTGGAGACGCTGCTGCTGGTTGCGAATCGTTTCGAGCTTGGTTTCCAGCTTCTCCCGCTGCTGGTTCCGTTCCTCCATGCGCTTCAGCTCCTCCCGGCAGAAAAGAAGCAACCGGGACAAGGAGGTCGCCTCCTGCGGGGGCGAAATGCCCGCAGAACGCAACCCTTGGAACAAGGCGTCCCGGGCCTGCTGTTGCTGCTGGAGGAGGGCATCGCGGTCCGCGGTTTTGCTCCGGAAAAGGGTTCGCTGATCGAGAAGCTTTTCGTAGTTGCGATACCAGGAGGCCATGTTCGGGGGGGATTCCGGCTTGATGCCCGCCGGCCGCCATTTCTGTTCCCACTGCCGAAGCACCTCCGCTTGCTGCTGGTGGAGCTGTTGGAGCTGCCGCTGGTAGTGCTGCTGCTGTTGCTGGAGCTGACCCAGGGCGGACTCCAGCTCGGCACGGCGGGCCACGTGTTGGGCTTCCCGGCGGAGCAGATCGGCCAGGCGGTCGGCCCGCTCCAGGGCCAGGCGGAACGCATCGAGCAGCCCTCCTGCCCCTTCCACGTGTTCCACGTACCGGGCCACGCCGGGGGAGTCCAGGGCAAGCGTCCCTTGCACCACCTGGCAGACCAACTGCCATCCTTGATCGCGGAGCGCTCGGGCCTGCTGGAGTTCTCCCTCGGTGGGGATTTCCCGCTGGGCCTGGAGCTGGGCTAGTTCTTCCCGGTACTGCCTTTGATTTGCCTGCACTTCCTCCAGGCGGCGGCGGAGATGAACCTGATCGGCCTCCAGGGTTTCGAGCTGTTTGTGGAACGATTCCCGGACTTCCTCGCCCGGCACGGGCAGGGCTTCCACCTCCGCCCATTTGTCCCCCGGAATCCCGAGCCGGCGGGCCAGGTTTTCGATGTCCTTTTGCAGCGTGCCGAGTTCGCTTTCCAGGTCCCGGGCCTGTTTTTCGGCATGGGCGTGCTGGGTGGCGAACTCGACGGCCTGGCCCAACGCGGCCGGATCGGTACATTCCGGCCATGTGGCCAGCTGCTGCATGACTTCCTCCAGCTGCTGTTGTTGATCTTGGAGGTTTTGCTCAGCCTGACGAATCTCGCCGGCCAGATTGTCGTATTGGGAGATGAGTTGCTGGACCTTCCGTCTTTGCCGAAGGCTGGCTTCGAGTTGTTCGGCATTTCGGTGGTCCGAAGGCAATGAAAGCTGCTGCAGCAGTCTCTCTTTTTCCTGCTGTTTCTCCTCCAATTCCCGCTGCAGGTTTCTGCGATCCGAGACGGCCTTGGTGTGTTGCCCGATCTCCTTGTAAAGCTCCCTTATGAGCACCTCTTCCCGCAGCAGGGGGCTTTCCTCGGGCAAGGCATCGAGCTCTTGCCGAAGTTCCTCTACTTGCTTCTGGCAGGCGCTGAGCTGCCCACGCAGCTGGTTCCGTTGCAGTAAAGCTTGAGCCCTCCGCTGGCCGAAGTCCTCGGCCAGCAGGGGCACGTCTTTCAAACGCTCCAGCTCGCGCTCCACTTGCCAGAGCTGGGTTACCAGGGGAAAGGAATCGTGGATCCGCTTCAGCCGATCCAGTTCCCGCAGAAGTTCTTGCCGCTGTTGTTCCAGCTGCTGGCAACGCCGCTTGGCCTCCTCGCAGTGCTGATGCAGCTCCTTCCAAGCAGAAGCAGTCAGCAGCAGCCTGTGCTGTTCCTTCCGCCTTTTCTCGATCTGCCGGCAAAGTTCGTTGATCCGAGGATTCCTGGCCCGAGGGCGAAACAGGCTGTCCCGGTGCTGCTCGAGTTTTTGCCGCAGTTTTCGAAGCAGGCTAAGCCCCCCGGCGGCAGCGAACAGCGCCCGGCCCAACTGGCCCTGGTCTTGCAACAGTTCCTCGCTTCCCTGGAGCAGTCCCTCGTAGTCGAAAGCGTAAAGCCGGCTGAACGCTTCCTTGCTCAGGTTTCCCAGCAGCTCTTGCGGAGTGGTATCCTCCCAGGGTTCTCCTCGGGGAGTAAGCAGCGTACGAACCCGGCCCTTGCGGCGGACGAAGTGCCAAGTTTTCCCCTTGGCGTTTTGCAGTATTCCACCCACGCGGAGGTTGGTTTGGCGGTGCAGAAAATCGTCGCTGGTGCGATCCGGGAACCCGAATAGCCAACCCCGCAAGGCGCGCAACGCGGAGCTTTTGCCGGCCTCGTTGGGTCCCTGGACGATGAAAAAGTTCGCCCCTTGATCAGGAAAGACAAGAGACTGCCCGGTGAACGGTCCGTAAGCGATCAAGTCCAGTTGCAGGATCCTCATGTGTCTTTTTCTTCTTGTTGTTCTTCCTGGTGGAGCAGGGTCAACAGGGTTTCCAGGGATTCACGGAGCTTTTCACGCACGTAGTGGGGGTTGTTCAGTTGCGATTTTAGCGACAGCTCGCCGGGTAGCTTGTTCTCCAGGGAGTGCAATTCCCCGACGACTTCCTGCAGGGCCGCCTCCTCTTGCTCCAGCTCCTGGAAGGATTGCAGCACCGATTCCACCACGGCGTCGCTGAGTTGCTCCCGGGGTTGCCCTGGCTGCCGGGTGGCCACCTGGAACTTCTCCAGCCAGAACTGCTCCCCCTGCTGGGCCAGCACGGACTGGAACTGAGCCCGCCAGTGTTCCTCCTCGGCAAGGAGTCTCCCGTGCAACGGCGTCTGGCCGCGAAGCACCACTCGCACCGCCAAGGGAAAACCCGGATGCCGCTGCTGGAGCTGATCCAGCCGGGAACCGAACTGCTGCAACAGCTCCTCTATGTCCTTCGCCTTCGCGGCGTCCAGTTCGCACGTCTCCCAGCGGAAGCAGTCCAGAGGGCGAAACGCCAACTGGCACTCTCCGTTCTCATGCAGTCGGACCAGATAGCAACCGCGGGCTCCCGGCTCGCGGATGTGTCGCCCCTGCGTGTTGCCCGGAAACACAATCGCAGGCCGCTCCTCCTGAAGCACCTGCCGCGTGTGCACGTGGCCCAAAGCCCAGTAGTCGTATC
>JALSGI010000417.1 GCA_026982835.1 Planctomycetota bacterium
AAGTCCTGGCATATCTTTGGAAAATGGCGAGCCGGGTACATTGTGGCGTCTTCGCGGCCCAGAATCATCGCGGACCGGAGATACGAAGCCACGTCGGTCTCCGGGTAACCAAGAACCGTAGGTTGTCCAGGTCACGAACCATACAGGGTAATCCACTAGCTTTGTCTCCTAAACGGCGTGCCCTGCTTTGCGAAGTTGTGCTTGTGATGAAATGATCCAGCCATATTCGTTTCGCTCCGGGGGCTTACGCCCCCGGCTCGCCGCTTGCCGTGTCGGCGTTTGTCTTTGTTCTGGTGCGGAAACACGCAGTGGCTGCGACCTTGCCGCGCTGCGGGGGCTCACGCCTCCGGCTGGCGGGAGGTGCTGGTAGTTCTCTCCAGCGAGCCGGAAGCGTCAGCTTCCGGAGGGATCACCAGCAGCATGCTTGCTGCCGAGTCTCTACCGGCTTCCTGGGCCTGGCAGCGGGCCGGCTTGTTCTTCCATGGCCTGGATGTAGCGGCGGAGCCGTTCCAGCTCGTCGGTCACGTGGCGCAGCTTGAGCATGTTTTCCACCCGCTTGAGCAGCTCCACCTTGTTGACCGGCTTGCTCAAAAAATCGTCGGTCCCGGCGGCCACGGCCCGTTCGATGTCTCCCAGCTCGTTCAACGCCGTGACCATCAGGATCATGATGTTGCGGGTCTTGGGATCCTGCTTCAACTGCTGGCAGACCTCGAAGCCGCTGAGCTTGGGCATCATGATGTCCAGCAGGATCAGATCGGGCTGGAACTGTGCTACTTTGGCCAGCGTATCGCGGCCATCCACGGCCACCTCCAGCTCGCAGTCCAGCTCGGCCAGATAGGCTTCCAACAGCTCCACGTTGGTGGCGTTGTCGTCGGCGATCAGGATGCGGGGCTTGCGCTGGTTCATGTTTGGTGGAAATCCGTGCAAGGGGAGACGCCTGGGCCGGAAAGACACGCTTGATTATAGGAACCCCTGCAGCGGGGGAAAACCGGCGTTGCTCGGCCCCCGTCCCGCGCTTGCAATCCGGCAGCGGCCCGCTCAAAGTAGAGAGCATACGGCGGAGGTGGTTTCCCTGCTCGGGAACCGGAACACACGACGGAACCACTGACCTGAGGACCCTGCAACCATGAAGCGTGCCATCGTCTATCTGGCCGGGTGGCTGCTGTTCGTGGCGGCCACGGTACTGTTGCATGCCAGCGGGCAACAGGCCCGAGGCGAAGAGGGGTTCGTCCCCTTGTTCAACGGCAAGGACCTTTCCGGGTGGGTCAATGTCAACTGCTACCCGGACACCTTCCAGGTGCGCAACGGGGTGATCGTCTGCACCGGCAAGCCCAACGGGTTCATCCGCACCGAAAAAATGTACGAAAACTTCATCCTCGAGCTGGAGTGGAAGCACCTGGACCCCAAGGGCAACGCGGGGCTTTTCATCTGGGCCGACGGGCTGCCTGCGCCCGGCTACGTCTATCCCCGCTCCATCGAAGTGCAGGTGATGGTCGGCCGCACGGGAAAGAAGAAGATCGACGGCAAGGACACGGTGATCTACACCAGCCAGGGCGATGTGTTTGCCATCCAGGGGGCCACCCTCACGCCGGATCGCCCCCACCCGCTGGGCTGGGACCGCTGCCTGCCCAGCGAAAACCGCTGCAAGGGGGCCGGGCACTGGAACCACTATCGCATTGTTTGCAAGGACGGCCGGATCACGCTGGCCGTAAACGGCAAGGTCGTCTCCGGCGGCACCAACTGCTCGCCCCGCAAGGGTTACATCTGCCTGGAAGCCGAAGGGACCGAGGTACACTTCCGTAACATCCGCATCAAGGAGCTGCCCTCGACCCACCCCAAGCCCCAGGAAGTGGCCTTCGACGCCACGGGGTTTGTCCCCCTTTACAATCGCCGTGACCTGAACGGCTGGAAACACGAAAAGGGCCACCTGGGCCACTGGCAGCCGCGGGACCACGTGCTGCACTACGACGGCAAGAGCACGGCCAAGGACCGCAATCTCTGGAGCGAAAAGGACTACAAGGACTTCACCCTGGTGGTAGATTGGCGATTTGTGCGCAAAAAGCCGCACAAGCGCCTGGTGCCCAAGGTGCTGCCCGACGGGACCCACGCCAAGGACAAAAACGGCAAGGAGATCCGCATCCAGATCGACGACTACGGCGACAGCGGAATCTACCTGCGCGGCAGCTCCAAAAGCCAGGTGAACATCTGGTGCTGGCCCATCGGCTCCGGTGAAGTTTACGGTTACCGCATGGACCGGCGGATGCCGCCGGAGGTGCGGGCCGGGGTCACGCCCAAGCTGAACGCCGACAACCCGCCGGGCCGGTGGAACCGTTTCATCATCACCATGAAGGGCGACCGGCTCACCGTGCTGCTCAACGGCAAGAAGGTGCTGGACGGTGCCCGCCTGCCGGGGGTGAAGCCCACCGGGCCCATCGCCTTGCAGCACCACGGCGACCCGATCCAGTTTGCCAACATTTACATCAAGGAACTGGACTAGAAGCGAAGTAAAGCTGCGAGTTTTTCGGCCCCTGCGTCCCGGTGCGGGGGCTTTTTCTTGCGCCCGGCCCACGGCGGCCGGCAACTGCGTCGGAGCTTCCGCACCGGGGGCTTGGAGGCCTGGGGGCTTGGAGGGTTGGCCAGCCGCGCACCGTCAGCCCGCGGTTGAACGGCGAGCCGCCGACTTCAGTCGGTGGAGAAAAATAACACAATGCACTTATTCGGCTCTCCCCGGGCTCCAAGCCCGGGGCTCGCCGAGTCACAATAAGCGCCGACATGGACACCAACCGGCCAGCGGCGGGCGTCAGCCCGCGGTTGAACAGCGAGCCG
>JALSGI010000418.1 GCA_026982835.1 Planctomycetota bacterium
GTGAACCTGGTGCCCCGCTTCTACGACCCGGACCAGGGCCAGGTGCTGCTGGATGGGGTGGACTTGCGCGAGGTTTCACTGGTGGAGCTGCGCCGCCAGGTGGGGCTGGTGACGCAAGAGCCGCTGCTGATGGACGACACGGTGCTGGAGAATATCCGCTACGGCCGGCCCGAAGCCAGCCAGACCCAAGTGATCGAAGCGGCCAAGAAGGCCCACGCCCACGAGTTCATCACCACCGTGCTGGAGCAGGGCTACCAGACGCGGGTGGGGCCCCGCGGGCGGCGGCTCTCGGGCGGGCAGCGGCAGCGGATCGCCCTGGCCCGGGCCATCTTGCGCGATCCGGCCATCCTCATCCTGGACGAGGCCACCAGCCAGGTGGATCTGGAAAGCGAACAGCTCATCCACCAGGTGCTCCAGGAGTTCACCCGGGGCCGGACCACGCTGATGATCACCCACCGGCTAAGCACGCTGGCCCTGGCCGACTGGATTGTGGTGCTGGACTCCGGGCAGGTGGTGGCCACAGGGAAGCACGAAGAGCTGCTGGGTAGCTGCGCGGTTTATCGGCGACTCTACGAGGCCCAGCTGCGCCGCAGCGCGTAGGCCACCAAGAGCAACCTGCGCTCGGCTTTCCCGCCTGCGCCGTCTCCGGGGGCGTTTGACCCCTGGGGAGTTGTGACCTAGGGTTGGAGTGGCCAAAGTAGCTTCTTGCCAGGTTTATCGGGAAACTTGCCGGCTTGAAAAAAGGAATCGCTGCCGTGACACCCCAGTTGTTGAGCCGCCTGTGGGAGGAGGAGCACGGGGCCACAGCCGTGGAGTATGCGGCTTTGCTGGCGATGATCTTCCTGGCGGTGGTGGGTGCCGTGGCCCTGGTGGGCGAGCAGGCCGGCCAGTTCTTCCAGAACGCCACCGACCAGTTCAGCGAGCACGGCCTCTAGTTGCGGATTGGTCAACTCTCCGGATTCGTTGGTTCTTCCTGGCGGGCCGCGTATTGCCGGTAGTAGAGAAGGGCGGCCAGGGTTTTCCCGTCCTGAATCTCTCCCTGGCGGATCAGCTTTTCGACCTCGGGCCAGGAGAGGACCGCCGTTTGCAGCAACTCCCCCTGCTCGGGCCGGGCCTGGCCCGGGGTCAGCTCCTCGGCGACGAACACTTCCATCCACTCGGTCATCACGCCCGGGGAAGTAAAAAATCCCAGCAGCCGCCACAGCCGGCCGGCCCGGTAGCCGGTCTCTTCCTCCAGTTCGCGGCGGGCGGTCTGCTCGGGCGGTTCGTCCGGCTCGCGGGTTCCGGCCGGAAGCTCCCAGAGAAACCTCTCCGCAGCCGGGCGAAAGTTCCGCAACAGGCAAACTTCCTCTGGTCCGACCAGCGGCAGCACGGTCACCGCCCCGGGATGCTGGACCAGCTCGCGGGTGTGCGTGCTCCCATCGGGGAACTTCACCTGGCGCCGCACCAGGTCGAACTTGCGGCCGCGAAACAGAACTTCTCCGGAGTCCATTGCCCAGGCCCCTTGGCGATTCCAACGGACAAAACGGGGAAAGGAGAGAATTTACTTGATTTCCGGAACGGGGGCAAACATAAATGGTAGTTGCAGGATACAGTCCCTTCTCGGCTCCTTTCTTCGCGCGCCGGAACAGGGTGGGAGAGTAAACCATGAAAACAGCTTTTCGACGGTGTGTGCTGGGGCTTTGTGCGGTGTTGGCCGCCGCGGCGTTGCTGGCCGCCTGCGGTTCGCCCCTTTGGGCTCAAGGTTCGGCCATGCAGGCCATCGGGCAGCATCTGGCTGCCGGGGAGTTCCCCCTGGCCCGACGCCTGGCCCAGCAATTGCCCGCCCCCCAGCGGGACCGCGTGCTGGGGCAAATTGCCCGGGCGCAAGCCCAAGCCGGCATGTTCGGCAGTGCCGTCTCCTCGCTGGCCGACATCGGCAATGACCGCTACCGCAGCCAGATGGCCCAGGAACTCAGCGGCCAGCGGTTCTCTCAAGCTGCCGCCGGGGGAGGAGTACAGGCCGATTTCCAGCAATTGATCGACCTGATCACCCGCACCATCGAGCCGGACACCTGGGACCCGGAAGGCCAGGGGACCGTGGAGCAGTTTGCCATTGCCGGCGGGGTGCGGATCGACGCCGGTGGCACGGTCCACTCGGTGCTTCGGTCCGAGGCGGGCCGGGAGTTGTTGCGGTTGCAGCGCAGCCAGCGGGTGGACTCGGGCAACCGGCAGGTGTGGCGTTCCAGCCCGCTGCGCAAGGTTTCTCTCACCCGGCTGGAAAAATACGTGCAGCTGCGGCTGGCCCTGGGCCAGGAGCCGGACGAGGCCATGCGCTACCTGGCCGGATTGACCAAGATCCAGTACGTGTTCGTTTACCCGGAAAGCGGCGACATCGTGCTGGCCGGACCGGCCGGGCCCTGGACCCGCGATGAGCTGGGCCGCGTGGTCAACGCCGACTCCGGGCGGCCCGTGCTCCACCTGGACGACTTGGTGGTGCTACTGCGGGCCATGCGGACCGACCTGCAAGCGGCGCTGCTCTGCTCGATCGAGCCGGAGAAAGAGAACCTGGTGCGGGTGCAGCAGTTTTTGGCTCAAAAACGCCGCCTCACCCCCGCCACCCGCCGCCGCTGGGTGGAGCAGATTCGCCAGCGCCTGGGTTGGCAGAGCGTACGGTTCCAGGGGATCGATCCCCGCACCCGCGTGGCCCATGTAATGTTCGAGGCCGACTATCGGATGAAACTGCTGGGCATCGGCCTGGAGCCCGGCCCGCCCCAGGTGCCCAGCTACCTGGAGCAGATTCGCTGGAAGCGTGGTCAGAAGCCGCCTGCGATGGG
>JALSGI010000419.1 GCA_026982835.1 Planctomycetota bacterium
TCGTTGGGAAAGTTGACCGGCAGCAGCGTGCCGTAGTCTTGGACGGTGACTTTCACCTGGGCTGTCACGCCGCCGGGGCCGGTGGCGGTGATCGTCGCCTCCCCGTTGCCCACCGGGGTGACCAGTCCCGTGGCATCCACTTTCACCACTCCCTGCGGCTGTACCTGGTACTGCACCTTGCCGGTCCAGTCGCGCAACTGGCCCGAGGCATGCCGCCCGGTGACGACCAGTTGCAGACGATCATCGGCCCCGCGGAGCAGGGCAGGGGCCGAGCCACGGCCGTGGGCGATCTGCAGGGCCACCAGTTTTCCCGGCTCGGGCAGCCCGGGGAACTTCTTCTTCACGGGAGCCTCTTCGCCCAGAACCGCAGAGCCGGCACACACCAGGACCAACCAGCCGAGCAAAACGGTGTCGCGTTTCATCCAGGGTCCCTCCTTCGTTGGACCAAGGCGAGTGTCCCCGGGGCGGGGACCGGGGGGTTGGATGGAATCGTGGAGGCGTGAGGTACAGGGGTAGGATCAACGCCGATTGATGGATCGTTGGTGATTATAACACGCTTCCCCCGCCGCACTGCAACCGATTTCCGGGATTTTTCGCCCCGAAGGCCCGAAAACGCGGCTTGCCCAACAACGATTTTCTTGCCCCGCAGCGGAAGCTCCCCGTGACTGCGACCCGGCGCCCGGCCAGCCGCGTGCGTGAGCACGCACTTGGCGAGCCCCCGGCTTCAGCCGCCCGGAGAGCCAAGAAAAAACGCATGTCGATCTTCTCCGCGGGCTGAAGTCGGCGGCTCGCCGGTTGCAAGAAGAAACGTTTTTTCTTGCATCGGAGCGGAAGCTCCGGCGCAAGCCGCATGGCGCAAGCCGCAAGCCGAAACTGTTCCTCCCCCCGCTAACGCGGGGGGCTCTTGGTTGTGCAAGTTGACGTTTGTTCTCACCCCGGTGCGGCAGCACCACCGCAAGACCCACGACCCAAGACCCAGACGCTGACGTGCGGGGCTCCTCCGCCGGCTCACGCCGGCGGCTCGCCATCCCTCCACGCCCCCAAGCCCCCACGCCTCCACGCCTCCACGCCTCCACGCCCCCAAGCCCCTACTGCCGGAACGCCCGAGCCAGCACCGCCGCCACCGGCACGAACACAAAAAGCGGCAGCCACGCCGCCAGCGGCGGCGATAGGTACAGGGCACGCCCCAGGTAGTGCGATCCCAGCACCGTCAGGCTGAAACCGGCCACCAGCAGCATGACCAGCCCCACGGCCAGGAACAGGTTGCGCCGGTACTGCCCCAGCACCAGCGGCAGCCCCAGGAAAAACAGCGTCAGGTCCAGCAGCGGCTGGACGATGCGGGCGTGGATCGTCACCCGCACGTCGGCCCCGTAGTCCAGGCTGGGATTGGAAAGGTTCTGGATCAGTCGGGCCGTGGAGTCGTACTGGTAGCTGCTGCCGCCGAGTAACTGGTCCAGCTCAACCTGGCTGACCACGAACACTTCATCTTTTTTCAGCCAGTCCGCGTCCCGAGGGGTGTAAATCACCACGTCCCCCTCGGGGCCCAGAAGCGAGGGCTTGTCGGCGATGCCTTCCGGCTGGGCCACCCCGCGGAGCAGGTAGCCGCTGGGGTGCTGCTGGTTGGCGTCCTGGTACACGGCCTCCTGGGCCACCAGGTGGCGTCCGTGGCGATCCAGGCCCGGGGGGAGCAGAAAATCCGGATTGGTGAGCGTGCGGCGATTGACCACCGCCCGCGATGCCCGCAGCAGGATGTCCGTCTTGCGGTCATAGCGCGGCTTGACCGCATGCGTGGCGTCGGCCAGCAGGTCCGAGGGGGCGCGGTCCAGTTGGTCTTTGAACTGCGGGATGACCAGCTCCCGGTTCACCGCGGCCACCCCGCTGAACACCACCGCGGCCAGCACCAGCGGCAGCACCACGCGGGCGTGGGAGATACCGGCGGCCACCAAGGCCACCATTTCATTGTGCTGCTGCAAGGCCGTGATGGTGAACATGGCCGCAATGAGCACCACCACCGCCTGCAGCCGGTCGAACAAGAACACCACGCGATAGCCGTAGTACTGGGCCAGGACCGGCAGCACCGGCCCTTGCTTCTTGGCGTAGATCAAGAAGGCGTCGAGGTTGGTGAACGCGTGGATCACCACGTAAAGCCCGGCCAGGCTCACAAAACAAATGACAAACAGCCACAAGAAGCTCCGCAGCACGTAGCGGTCGATGATGCCGGGCATGGGAACGGGTTCCTTCCGTGGAAACCACCGCACACAGCAAGAGGCCTTCGGCCCCGGGGCACGTCTTTGCCTGGTGGCCCCAGATTGTGCGTTTTCCACCCCCGGAGGACAAGAGCAGCTTGCGGGGGGAGACGGCATGCGGCGTACGCCATGCGACTTGCGCCGATGCTTCCGCTCCAGAGGTCTTGGGTCCTGGGTCTTGGGTCTTGCGGTGGTGCTTCCGCACCAGTGCGAGAAAAAGCGTTTCTTCTTGCAACCGGCGAGGTGCGCGGCTTTGTACGTGTTTAGCGTGCTATCAATGATTAATGATTATTGTGTTTGTGCTGGAGGCGTTCCCTTGTGAGAAAACGCCCAACAAAACCAACACTCTTTTCCGCTGCTTCGGCTCGGCCGTGACCTCGCCCTCCCAGTTGTACCAATCGACGCTTGTTCTTGTATCGGAGCGGAAGCTCCCCCGGGAGTGACTGTCTTTCCTGTCAAGGGAAAATCATGCGTTTTGGGGTTCCAAGCGGCTACGCCACGGTTGGCCGTCGCGGAGGATGGCGTTGAGGATCACCAGCAGCTTCCGCATGCAGGCCACCAG
>JALSGI010000420.1 GCA_026982835.1 Planctomycetota bacterium
TCCCGGCTCGCCGTGACGAGCAAGAATCGACGCTCGTTCTTGCTTCGGCGAGCCCCGGGCTTCAGCCCGGGGAGAGCCGAATTAGCGCTTTTGGTTATTCTCCTCCGCTGGCTGAAGCCAGCGGCTCGCTGTTCAACCGCGGGCTTACGCCCGCGGCTCGCCACTCCTCCGCCAGCTGAAGCTGGCGGCTCGCCGTTCAACCGCCGGCTTACACCGGCGGCTCGCCGATTGCAAGAATAGACGTTTGTGCTTGCTCTGGTGCGGCAGCACCGTGCGCAGGACGCACGGCGCAGGCCGATTCCCGCCCGGAGCGGAAGCTCCAGCGCAACAGCGCAAGCCGCCAGCCGCAGGCCGCAAGCGCAAGCGTTTTACTCCCGGCCGCGTTTTTTCCACAGTTTCTTCTTGGCTTCCAGCAGCCGTTGCGTGTGCTCCTGGCTTTCTTCCTTTTCCTCCGGTGGCGGTTGTTGTTCTTTTTCTCCAGGGGGCGTTTCGGCGGCGGTCTGGGGCGGGGGCTGGGCCGCCTCTTCCGGCGGAAGTTGCTGGATTTCGTAACGCACGTCAGCCTGGGGCCGCAACTGCTGCTGCATCTGTTCCTTGCGGCGCTGGAGACGCTGAAGCGTTTTTTCCTGGGGAGCCTCTTCGCCCTGACGCCAGCGACGCCACTGCTGGAGGAGAAACCCCGCAGCGGCCACCAGGTCCAGATGCACGCGGCGGATCAGCACGTCGGCAAAAAACAGGCACAACCCGGCCAGGGCAAACCAGTACCAGCGCCCCTGGCGGCGGGTGGCCTTGGGCAGGTCGCGGCGGAAAGGGTTGATCTGCAAAAACTGCTGCAACTGCTCCTCGTTCTCCGGCAAGTGAGTAAAACGGCCCGGGGGAGCTCCCTCGGGGGCGATGGCGGCCAGTTGCCGCAGCAGGGCTTCGTCGGTCTCGCGGCGGCGGAACTCGGCCGAGTAAGGGATGTTCACCCCCGCCCGAAGCACCTGGTGGCCCTCGCCGGGGCTCATCACCAGGAAATAGCTGCCCTGGTCCTGGGCGGGAATCTTGCCCACATAGCGGCCCGGGGCCACCTGCCGCAAGCGAAAATCCCGGCTGGTGCCGTCCGGGGCCACCAGCTTGCCGACGATTTCCAGCTGGTTGATGAACTCGTCGTCGGCCCCCAGGGCCGTGACCACCACTTCGATCTGGCCGTCCTGGTAACGGGCGGTGGTGGTGAAGTGGGCCGAGGTCTTGCCCGGCCGCATGGCCCAGCGAACCACCTGGCTGAAAAACTTCTCGTACCCTTCCCAGCCGGTCCAGCGGGTGGTCCAGCGGCGTCCGGCGTCGCTGGTGAAGCAGACCACCCGGCCCAGCCCGTAGGTCCAACTGGCCAAAAGGGCGTTGTCGCGGTCCGGGGGCCGGGGGAGCATCAGCGAAACCTCCACCAGCGGGTTGTCCTTGATCCGCGTCAGCACATAGCCGTCCAGGGGAGGCAGTTGGGTGATGCCGCGGAGCATCTGGTGCGGGTAGGTGATCCGGGGCTGCAGGGGCGGGGGCTGGTCATAGACCAGGGGTCGGGAGAGCTGGCGGGCCTCTTTCTGGAAGATTCGGGGCAAGGCCCGGTTGTTGTTCACCACGTAGTACTTGCCCCGGGTCACCTGGGCGATGCGGCGCAGCTCGCGGTGCCCGGCCGGGCCGTGCGTGCCCACGGCCACCGTGGAGATGGTCACCCCGGCAGTGCGAAAGGAACGCAACACGCCGTTGCTGGCCGGGGAAGGGTCGCCGTCGCTGATGATGATCGTGTGCTTGATGGCCGCATCCTGGAGGCGATTGAAGCCCATCAAGGCCATCTTCAGCGTGGTGTCGAAATCCGGCATGTCGCCCGGCTGCATGCGGTCCAGCCGGGCAAGCATCATTCCGCGGTTGGGTCCCACGGGGATCAGCCCGCCGGGCCAAAGCCACTGCTCGCGGCCGCTCCATTGCAGCACGCCGCAGTAATCCTGGGGGCCAAGCGTCTTGATGGCCGCTTCGGCCACTTTCTTTTGCCAGAAGTTGCCCTGGGCCAGCTCACTGGCGTGCAGGATGATGGCCAGCGCTCCCTTGGGCACCACACGCACGTTGCGGATGCGGAACCACAGCGGCGAGGCTTCCTCCAGCGGGGTGTCGGCCCAGCCGCCGGCCCCGAAGCTCTCCGGCCCGCCGAGGATCACCAGCCCCGTGCCCAGGTGCCGCACGCTGCTGACCAACATCTGCACCTGCTGGTCGGTCAGATGGCCGCGGTTGGCGTCCCCGCCGCGGGGAACGTTGCCCAGCACCACGGCATCGAACTGCTGCAAGTCGGCCAGGTTGGTAAACGCCTGGTCGCTGCTGCGCAGGGTGACGGCCAGCCCCTGGTCCTGCAGGGCCTTGACCAGCCGGGCGTGGGAGCCGGGCTCCTCGTAGTTTTCCACCACCAGCACCCGCCCCCGGCCTCGCACAAAGGTGAACGTACCGGCCTGGTTGTTCTGCACCAGGCCGTCCTGCATGGGGTCATCGGGCACGAATCGGGCCACGAACTCGTAAAAGCCCGGCGCCTTGATCCGGTGGCGAAGCACAAAGACGTTCTTGCCGGGGGCCAGCACCACGGGCCGCCCCCCGTCGTCCAGCGACTCCAGCCGTCCCCGCACCCGCTGAAAGAACTCCAAGCGGCCCGGCACCGGCGAGTCGCCCGTGTTGGTCAGCACCGCTCGCAGCTCAAAGGGCTGGTCGCGGGCCACGTGGCCGGGAAGCACCACCCGCTCCACCAGCACCTCGCCCGTGGCCGGGTAGCGCACCGCCACCGTGTCGA
>JALSGI010000421.1 GCA_026982835.1 Planctomycetota bacterium
CGTAGCGGGTTGCCTGCTTTCTGGAAGCGACGCGGCCGGCCAGGAGCAGCCACGGGGGCGGTTTCGGGCCGGGGCGGCGGCTGTGGACATCACGCCGGTGGAGTTCCCGGTGATCGTCAACGGCTACTTCGTGCAGCGCACGGCCGATCGGGCACACGACCGCCTCATGGCCCGGGCGCTGGTGCTGGACGATGGCCGCCTGCGGCTTGCGCTGGTGGTGGTCGATAGCCTGATGATCCCCCGGTCACTGTTGGACGAGGCCAAGCGGTTAGCCAGCCAGCAGACCGGCATCCCCGTGGAGCGGATGCTTGTTTCGGCCACCCATACGCACTCGGCCCCTTCGGTGATGGCCTGCCTGGGCTCGCAGGCCGACCCGCGCTACAGCCGGCGGCTGCCGCGGGAAATTGCCCGCAGCATCGTGCTGGCCAACCGGCGGTTGCAAGCCGCCGAAGTGGGCTGGAGCGTGGTGAAGGACTACCGGCACAACCACTGCCGCCGCTGGGTGTTTCGGCCGGATCGGATGATCTCCGACCCGTTCGGCGTGCGCAACGTGCGTGCCCACATGCACCCGGGGTACCAGAGCCCGCAGCACATCGGCCCGGCCGGCCCGGCCGACGTGGAGCTTTCGCTCTTGGCCCTGCGCACCCCCCAGGGGCGGCCGCTAGGGGTGCTGGCCAACTACGCCATGCACTACTTCGGCGCGGCGCCGGTTTCGGCCGACTTTTGCGGCCGGTTCGGCCGGGCGTTGGGCAAGCTGATCGGGGCCGACGAGCAGTTCGTGGGCATCATGTCCCAGGGCACCAGCGGCGACAGCATGTGGATGGATTACAGCCGCCCGCGGCGGCGGATCACGCTGGAACAGTACACGCAAGAGGTGGCCCAGGTGGCCAAGGAGGCTTATGAAAAAATCCGGTTCCGCGACTGGATCCCGCTGGACATGGCCCAGACCACGCTCCGGCTGCGGCGGCGCGTGCCGGACGCAAAGCGCTTGCAGTGGGCCAAAAAGATCGTGGCCCGGCTGGGCGACCGCCTGCCGCGAAGCCACGCGGAAGTGTATGCCTGGGAACAGCTCTACCTGCACCGCGAGCCGGAGGTGGAGCTGGTGCTGCAAGCCGTGCGCGTGGGGGAGCTGGGGATTACGGGCATTCCGAACGAGGTTTACGGGATCACCGGGCTGAAAATCAAGCAGCAAAGCCCCTTGCAGCCCACGTTCAACATCGAGCTGGCCAACGGCGCCCAGGGGTACATCCCCCCGCCGGAACAACACGCCCTGGGCGGCTACACTACCTGGCCGGCCCGCACCGCCGGCCTGGAAGTGCAAGCCGAGCCGAAGATCGTGGAGGCGCTGTTGCAACTGCTGGAGAAAGTTTCCGGCCGCCGGCGACGCAAGCTGCATGTGCCGCTTACGCCCTATGCCCAAGCGGTGCTCGACTCCCGCCCGATGAGCTACTGGCGGATGCACGAAATCCAGGGCACCGTGGCCCGCGACTGGGCCGGAGATCATCCGGGCCGCTACGAGCCGGGGGTGGCGTTTTACTTGCCGGCCCATCTGGACGGCAAAGAGCGTCCCTGGGAAGCTGCTCAGAGCCGGGCCGTGATGTTTGCCGGAGGGCGGATGCGCACCGGGGCGCTGAAGCTGGGCGAGACGTATTCGGTGGAGTTCTGGTTCTGGAACGGCCTGCCCGGAGATGCCCGTCCCGTGACGGCCTACTTGTTCTCTCGGGGCCGCAACGGCCAGGGCACCGCTGAGGGGGATCACCTGGGTCTGGGCGGCACGGCCGAACCGGGAGCGGCCGGCAAGCTGATCTTCTACAACGGCAATCGCAAGCGGGAGCTGCTTGTGGGTCACACGGTGATTCGGCCCAAGACGTGGAACCACGTGGTGCTGGTTCGCTCCGGGGAGGAAGTACGGGTGTATCTCAACGGCCGCTCCGAGCCGGAACTGCAAGGCAAAATCACGCCCACTGTGCCACCGCAGTCCGAGTGCTTCTTCGGCGGTCGCAGCGACGGCTTTGCCCCGCTGGCGGGGATGATGACCGAGGCGTCCGTGTATTCGCGGGCCTTGCGGCCAGAGGAGATCCAGGCCCACTTCCGCACGGCCCGGCCGGAAGAATAATCCCCCAACCTCTGCGGCTGCCATCGGTTAGGGCCAACATTGACCCTGATTCTTCCGCCAATCTAGAATTGAAATGGTCCTGGCGGCTCCTTGGGCGGGCGGTTTCCGCTGCCGGAAGGCGGCCTGCAAGTCCACTTGTGGAGGGAAGCTGCATGGCACCTCGGCCTGGGCAACTAAAGCGGTTTTTCAGCGGGTTGGCCCAGCATACGTTCTTCACCGAGCTGGGCATGGCCGATCCGCCCCTGGTGGACTACCTGAGCGAGATGCTGGTGCGGTTCGTGCATCTGGACGCCGTGTATCGCATCCGCGACCTGGCCGGGCGGCGGCTGGAACAGGTGGGGCAGATGCTCCTGGAGGCCCAGCAACGGGTGGGCGACGCCCGCCGCGAGATTTATCGCCACATCGGTGACTTTACCTTGTTCTGGACCGGCGTTTATCCCGAGGGGCTCAAGCGGCTCCAGGCGGCCGGGCGGCTGGACTACTTTGTGGACTACTGCACCCAGGGCAAGCGTTCCTACTGGATCGCCAGCACCTACGACGATCCGCAATACGGGGAGCAAAACCGCGTGCTGGAGCGGTTGAGCCAGCACTTCGAGCTTTGCGCCTACGGGCTGCGGCAGATGCGGCGGGAGTGGGAAACGGCCCCGCAGGAAGATCAGCCGTTCCGGGGCTTGTTGCTGGATTAAGAGGACTTCTTTGCACGCCGCCTTTCGGCCCGGCGGACTATGAAACCTGCGTGCTGCGTACCGGGTTCTTCCCCCGGGGAAAAAATGCCATTATAGTTCAGGGCACTTTTTCGCCTCCGACAAAGAAGAAAATGGCCCGAAGGGGCCGATTCCGATTCACTCTTGGGGAGTCCTGCATGCTGAGTGCCCAGGCGACCGAGCTGCTGGCCCGCGCGGTGCTGGCCTTGCTGGCAGTGGGCGTGGTGGTTTTCATGGCTTGGGATCGGCGTCGCTTGGGCTACACGCGCATGCAATACGTGCTTTACGTCATTTGGCGAGGCTATCTGCACTTTGTGTGGCGGGCCACGATCGACCGCCCCGCCCGGCTCCAGCCCGGCCAGGGGGCCATCCTGATTGCCAACCACCGCAGCAGCATCGACCAGTTCTTCGTACAGATGGCCACGCCGCGGGTAGTGCGATGGATGGTCGCCCGGGAGTTTTTCAAGCTGCCGGTGGGAGGCTGGATTTTGCGGGAGGTGATGGGCTGCATCCCGGTTTCCCGGGCCGGGATCGACACGGCGGCCACCAAGGCGGCCATCCGCCTGGCTCAAGAGGGCCAGGTGATCGGCATGTTCCCCGAAGGGCGGATCAACGAAACCGCGGAGCTGCTTTTGCCGGGCCGACCCGGCGTGGCCCTGATCGCCCTGCGGGCGCGGGTGAACGTGGTGCCGCTTTTCATCCAGGGGGCTCCCTACGCCGGCACGGTGGCCAGCAGTTTTTTCATGCCGGGTCGGGTTCGGGTGCGGGTGGGGGAACCGATCGACCTGAGCCCCTACTTCGGCCAGGAAGGCGACCGGCAGGTACTGGAGTTGCTCACGTTGCGATTCCTGAAAGAGATGGCCCGACTGGCCGGACGCGACGACTTCCAGCCGCGCCTGGCCGGACGGCGGTGGATGCCCAAGCCGGCGCCCCAGGAAGATGCCCCCTGCCCCGAGACGACCGCCACCGGGAGCTGACGCTGGCGGCTCGCTGGTCTCCCCCCGTTTACGCGGGGGGCTCTTGGGCTCGCCAACCGCGGGCTAACGCCCGCGGCTCGCCGCCCCCCAAGCCCCCAAGCCCCCACGCCTTCGGTGCGGAAGCTCCGCCGCAAGCCGCTCTCTTAGCTATCGACCCCCGTGCCCACAAAAGGATTGTGCCGCTTCTCCTGGCCGATGGTGCTTACCGGTCCGTGGCCGGGCAGGATCACCGTCTCCTCCGGCCAGCGGAAAAGCACCTCGCGGATCGAACGCAGCAGCTGGTCCATGTCCCCGTCGGGAAAATCGGTCCGGCCGATGCCGCCGGCAAACAGCACATCTCCCACCAGGGCCAGCCACGGCTGGGTGTCGCGGCACAAAAACACCACGTGCCCGCGGCTGTGTCCGGGGGTGTGAAACACTTCCAGTTGGGCTACTCCCAGCTCCAGCACCTGGCCGTGTTCCAGCAGGCGATCCGCCGGGGGACTGACCAGCGGCAAGCCGAAGGGGGCCGAGAGATTAGCCTGGGGGTCGGTCAACTTGGGGGCGTCGTCCCGGCCGATCCAAAGCGGCACCTGCGGCCAGCGCTGTTTCAAAAAGGCGTTGCCGGCGATGTGGTCGGCGTGCCCATGCGTGTTGAGCACCACCCGGGGCCGCAAGCGGTGCTGGTCCAGGAAAGCCAGGATTTTGTCCGGCTCGGTTCCCGGGTCCACCACGAGGCACTCTCCCCCGTCGCAACGGTAGAGGATGTAACAGTTTTCGGCAAAGGGCAGGGATTCGATCACCTGCCACTGAAGCGGTGCCTGGGACACGGTGGATTTCCTGGCTGCGGGGAGGCGGAGCGGAGTGTATTTGCCGCATCCGCGGATTGTAGGGATGGGGCAAACTGCAACTGCTCTTGGTGTGTCGCGTGTAAAAACGATACCATCCTTCCGACAAAGGATACAGGGTGCGATCCGCCTGAAGGGTTCGCAGTGGCCGGCTCCGAGGGCGGTCGTTTTCCTTGGAATCCTTTCCCCGGGTTCCCAGGTTTCCGCCTGTTGCTGCTGGTGCGAGGCAAGGCATTTCCGCCCAAGCGGGCTGCTG
The DNA here is from genome assembly GCA_026982835.1 of Planctomycetota bacterium. GTDB lineage: Bacteria > Planctomycetota > Planctomycetia > Pirellulales > S012-138 > S012-138. The sequence continues at coordinate 4,881 of JALSGI010000421.1, forward strand.
CTCTGGGTCCCCTTTCCCGTGCAACGACAAGAGAATCGATATGGCAAGGATGCCTTGGCATGCGGGCTGGGTGCTGCTTGCTCTGGTGAGCTGGGGTAGTGCGTGGGCTCAAGGTTCCCCTGATCCTGGGCAACCGGTCAAGGTGGCCGAGCGGGCGGAGTACCGGCCCAGCAAAATCCCCGACCTGACTCCCAAGCCGGGCGAGCATCCTTTCGCCCCGGCGGTCCGGTGGGCCCAGCAAGGGCTAAAGCACCTCGAACAGATCCAGGACTACTCCTGTGTGCTCATCAAACGCGAACGCATCGGCGGTAAGCTGCAGGATTATCAATACATGTACCTCAAGGTGCGCCATCGCCCGTTCAGCGTTTATATGTATTTTCTGGCTCCCAAGGATGTCAAAGGCCAGGAGGTGATTTACGTTGACGGCCAAAACGGCGGCAACCTGCTGGCCCACGGAACCGGCGTGCGGCACACCCTCTTCGGCACGGTCTCGCTCAAGCCCACCGGCATGCTGGCCATGAACGGCAACCGCTACCCGATCACCGAAGTGGGCATTTTGAATCTCACGCGGCGGTTGCTGGAGGTGGGCACGATGGACATGCAGCGGGGCGAGGCCCAGTTCCAGTGGTTTCGCGGCGCCCGGGTGAACAACCGCCGCTGCGTGTGCATGCAGTTTGTGCATCCCACGCCGCGGGAGTACTTCCGCTTTCATATCGCCCGGGTGTTCGTGGACGAGGAGCTGAACCTGCCCATCCGCTACGAAAGCTACTCCTGGCCCACCACCCCCGGCGGCAAGCCGGTGCTGCTGGAAGAGTACACCTACACCAACTTGAAGCTCAACAATGGCTTTCGGGACATCGACTTCGACGTGAACAATCCCAACTATAACTTCAAGAAGCGGCGCTGAACCGCTCTTTCAAAGCGGCATCGGTCCAACGAAAAACGCGGCTCCCATCCCCGGGAGCCGCGCTGGCTTTGCCTTACAAGCGGCAAGGCGAGCCGCCGTTAGTCGCGTTGCAGCTCCATCACCAGCCGCAGCACGTACCAGAACAGGATGGCCACCGAGGCAAACAGCGTCAGCGAGGCGGCCACGTACTGGTCGGTGCGATAGTCGTGCAGCACGGCCGAGGTGTGGTACAAAATGTACCCCCCGGCCAGGGCGATCATCAGCACGCTGAACAGCACGCCCAGGCTGAAACCAAAGAGGATACTGGCCAGGATCACGCCCATGGCCACCAGCCCGGCCAGGAACAAAATCCCGCGCAAGAAAGAGAAGTTGGCCCCGGTGAACATCACAATGGCCGTCAGCCCGCCGAAGATAAACAGCGTGATCAGCGCCGCCGGGCCGATGATGTCCAGGTTGTGCTTCTGCTCCATCAGGTAGGCCAGGAACACCAGGGGCGTAAAGATCACCGCTTCGGCCACCACGTACAAGGCCAGTCCGGCGTATTGCATGCCCAGGCTGGTGGCCGAGTGGGCCCAGCGGTCGGCGATCCAGCTGACCAGCATGAAGGCTCCCAGCACAAACAGCCAGTTGTAGCCGGAGACCATGCCTCCGACCAACTGGGGCGTAAAGGGCAGATTAATCAACACAGCCAGCAGGGCCACAAAGGCCAGGATGGCCCCGCCCAGGTGCATGTAGGTCAATCGCAGGAAAGTGGCTCGCTCCTCCACTCCCGCGTGAGCTACCGGTCCGCTCATCTGCGGGACGGCGTACACGCCCTGGTTCCCATAACCCTGGTAATTTTGCGGATCGTAGTTTTGCGGTGAGTAGGACATCGTTGGGCTCCTTGGTGGAAACGATGGAAGCAGAAAACCCCAATTCACCCCTTCATTCGACAACATCTTCATGCTAGCCGGGCGCGCACCTTTACTGAGGTGCTGCCTATAAATAACCTTGGCGATTTCCCCTGCGGAAGTCAAGTCAAATTGCCGCCGGGGGTTTGGCCGATTCGGCCGGCGGCGTGTGGAGTCTTGGGTTGTGGGCTCTCCCCCGGCTGAGAAGCCGTACGTGTTTAGCCAGCTAGCACATCACGTGGTTTGGCGTTTCCATGCTAGGAGAGAATAAGCGTTTTTTCTTGCAAATGGCGAGCCGCCAGCTTCAGTCGGCGGAGAAAATCGACATGCGTTTTTTCTTGGCTCTCCCCGGACTGAAGTCCGGGGCTCGCCATTGGTGCTTCCGCACCGGGTAGAAACAAAGCGTGTTTGGGGAAAACAACGTACAGGGTGAAGTGGCGGCTCACCAGGAGGTTCGCCCTCCCAGGGAGCTTCCGCTCCGTTGCAAGAAAAAACGTTTCTTCTTGCAACGGCGAGCCACAGGCGCCGGCCGGCGGTTGGCCAGCGTAGCACCGGCCACAAACGGTAGCAACCGCGTGCTGACGCACGCGGCTCGCCGGACAAGAATCGATTCGTTTTTGCTTGGAAACGCTCCGTCTTGTGCTGGCACGCTAAACACGTACGGAGCGTAAGCTCCTGGAGTGAATCAAGAGCCGGCGCATGGTTGTCGGGCTCTCCGCGGGCTTACGCCCGCGGCTTGCGGCTATAAACCTTATCGACCGAAGCAACCGCCTGCTGACGCACGCGGCTCGCCGGTGATTGAACGACAAATCGGCATCTGTGATTTGCATTGGGCGAGCCCCGGACTTCAGTTCGGGGAGGTGCAGCCGATTTTTTTCGGATTTCGCACTTTTCCACTTGAGTACCTTGTTGTTCCCCGGGCGTTTATACTGGGGAAGTAGTTTGCAACGGCCGCATGAATCTCCTACGCAAGGAGAACAGGAAGTGAAACGCATTCGGGTCGCTTGTCTTCTGCCGGGGCTGGTCTGGCTGGGGATTCTGGTACTTTCGCCCCTTGGGGCTTCGGCCCAGGACGACGCCGCGGCCCTGGCCCAGCAGGTCTCGCAGGACCTGAAGCAAGCTGGCCGTCTGGCCTTGCAGGGCAAGGGGGAAGAAGCCGTGGCGGTGCTTGAGCGTGCCCAGGCCGGCTTGCACCAGTTGGCGGGGGCCAAGGGGAGCCAGGCCCGGCGCAGCTTCCGCCGTCTTCAGGCACAGTTGCGGGTGGTCCGCCGCGTGATGCAGCGCAAAGGACTGGAGCTGCCCCCGCTGCCGGACTTCTCCAAGCCTCCGGCAAAGCCGCTTCCGTCGGCGGGACAAGTAAGCTTTGTGAAAGACGTGGCCCCCATTCTGGTTTCCCGCTGCCGCAACTGCCACATCAACAATTCCCGAGGGCAGTTCAGCATGGCCACCTTTGCCGCGCTGGCCCGAGGCGTGGGCGGGGCCAGCGTGATCAACCCCGGCAGCGCCCGCACCAGCCGGTTGATGGAAGTGCTGGAAAAAGGCGAAATGCCGCAAAACAGTCGCAGGCTCTCCCGGCAGCAACTGGAGACGATCCGCCGCTGGATCGACCAGGGAGCCCGCTACGACGGCCCTCGGCCCGACGTGCCCCTGGTGCGCTTGGTCCCCCAGGGCACCGCTCCGTCTCGCCCGCGGCTTGTAAAAGCCACCGGCCGGGAAAGCGTGCAGTTCAGCCGCGACATCGCCCCGGTGCTGGTGAGCCAGTGTGCCGATTGCCACGGGGGGCGCCGGCCTCGGGCTCGGCTGCGGCTGGATACGTTTGCCGGGTTGCTGCGCGGCTCGCCTAACGGGCCGGTGCTGGTGCAAGGCAAGCCGCAGCAAAGTCTGCTGATCCAGAAGCTGCGCGGCACGGCCGACGGGGAGCGGATGCCCGCAGGCCGCGACCCGCTGCCCGAGAAGACCATCAAGCTGTTTGAAACCTGGATCGCCCAAGGAGCTCACTTCGACGGACCCAACGAAAACATGCTCCTGGCCACGGTGGTGCAGATCCGCCAGGCCCGCGAGGCTCCGCACGAAGAACTGGCCAAACAGCGGGCGGAGCTGGCCTTGCGTAACTGGCGGCTGGCCAACCCTGGGCTGGAATACAACCGCTGGGAGACCGAGAACTTCCTGCTGCTGGGCAACGTCCCCGAGGAACAGCTCAAACACGTGGCCCAACTGGCCGAAGAGCAACTGGCCAAGGCCGCCGCGCTGCTGAAGCTGAAGAAGCAAAAGCCACTCATCCGCGGGCGGATGACGCTGTTTGTGTTTCAGCGACGGTTCCAGCTTTCGGAGTTTGCCCGCATGGTCCTCCGCAGCCAGTTGCCCCCCGCCGCACGCACCCTGTGGCGATGGACCGTGGTGGACGCCTACGGGTGCCTGCTGCCACCTGCTGGGGAACAAGACGAAGCCCAGCTGCGAGGGCTTGTAACCGAAGCGGTGGCCGGGCTGCTGGCCGAATCCACGGGCCAGGATGTGCCCCGGTGGTTCGCCCAGGGGTTCGCCCTGGCAGCCGTGGAACGTCTGGCAAAGAAAGACCCTCGCCTCACCGCCTGGAAAGAGCGGCTGCCGGAGGCCGTGGCCGCCTGCTCCAGCCCCAAGGACCTGATCCAGGGCAACATGGCCCTGGAACACGCCCAAGTGCTGCACAAGGGACTGGTTGGGGCGTTGCTGGGCCACCGCGGCTTTTCCACGCTGGTGCGCCGCCTGCAGCAGGGCGAGCCGTTCCAGGGGGCCTTTGCTGCGGCGTTTCGGGCCGGGCCGGAGCAGGTGGCCGCCGCTTGGATTCGCCGGGCCGCAGCAAGGGCTAGCCGGTGATCTCGTAGCCTTTCCGCTGCGGTCGGGAGAGCCACTCCTGGGCTTCCTCGTCGCCCAGAATCCGCTCCTGCTTGGCGTCCCAGCGCAGGTTCCGGCCCAGGCGGATGGCAATGTTGGCCAGGTGGCAGGTAGTCAGCGCGCGGTGGTGCGTCCACACGTCGGAGATGGGCGTGCCGCGGTCCCGGGTGCACTCGATGAAGTTCTGCATGTGGCTCATCGCCGGACGGCCCTTGCGCAGCTTGGTAAGCACCTCCTCGGGAAGCGGATCGTCCTTCAACGCCTCGACCGGCTTGCCCGTGAGCCGCCCGCGGTTGACGAAAAAGCGGCCCTTTTCGCCCTGGAACAGGATGCCGTTGCCAAAGCCCAGCTCCGGGGCGTTGTCGCGGATGTCCAGCTCCACCCCGCCGGGGAAGTAGCAACGCACGTGGAACCGCGTGGCCGTGTTGTAGCTGTCGTCGCGGGTGGGGTGGCCTTTTTTCAGCGGCACGGGATGCTCGACCATAATCACTTCGATCCGCTCCGGGCCGCCGTGGTCCTGGCCGATGGCCCATTGGGCAATGTCCACGTGATGGGCTCCCCAGTCGGTCATCTTCCCGCCGGAGTACTCGTACCACCAGCGGAACTCGATGTGACAGCGTTGGGGGATGTAGTCCACCAGCGGGGCCTGGCCCAACCAGCGCTCCCAGTTCAGGTGGGCCGGGGGTTTTTGCTTTTTGAACGGCCCGCCGCGGGGAGCCCCCCCGATGGCGCAGGTGACCCGCCGCACGCGGCCGATGCGCCCTTGCTGCACCAGAGCCACGGCCTTTTGGAACATCAGGCCGTATTCGCTTCGCTGCTGGGTGCCCACCTGGAGCACGCGGCCGGTTTCCTTCACCACGCGGCAGAGCACCTGGCCCTCCTCAATAGTGAGCGTCAGCGGCTTTTCGCAATAAACATCCTTGCCAGCCCGCATCGCGTCCACGCAAATGCGGGTGTGCCAGTGGTCGGGCGTGCCCACCAGCACCAGCTCCACCCGTTTGTCTTCCAGCAGCTTGCGGTAGTCTTCGTACAGGGCCGCGCGGCCTTGGGCGTGCTTCTGGTTGGCCGCTTCCAGGTGCTTGCGGTCCACGTCGGCCAGGGCCACCACGTCGCCGAAGCGGCGTACCTGGGCGGCGATGTCGTTGCCGCGCCAGCCCAAGCCAATCACCCCTACCCCCGGGCGATCGTTGGCCGAACCGGCTCCGGCCGTGGCCCGCCGGGGACGCACCCAGTAGGGCATCCACATTCCGGCCCCGGTGATGCACAACCCTTGCACAAAACGGCGGCGAGAGACGCGACGCGACATGGCGGGTTCCTCCGGGATGGTGTATGGATGCGGGAAGATGGCAAGGCAATTCCCTTGGGATTCTGCCATCAGCATAATGGACCGGCCGTCGTAATTCACCTAAAAACCGCACGTTGAAACGTACGTGTTTAGCGTGCAAGCACAAGACGGTTTCCAGAGCAAAAAAGTGTCGATTTTTGTCCGGCCAGCCCCGGGCTTCTCCGGCGAGCCCCGGGCTTCAGCCCGGGGAGAGCCCAAAAACGCTTTTGCTTCTTTTTCCTCCGGGAGCTGAAGCTCCCGGCTCGCCGACTCCGATGGCTCCAAGCCAGCGGCTCGCCGTCGGCAAAAATAAACGCATATTTCCGCCTCGGACGGAAACGCCGGATCAGCAAGATACTAGCCGGCTAAACAGGTACGTTGAAACGGTTCTTTTCCTCCCCGGGCGACTGCCCCGGCCGTCCCGGCTGTGGTAAGCTGCACAGGCAAAGAAACACTTCAACCAAGGAGACCGCAATGGCCGACCAACCCGAGTTCGCCGCCGCGTTGGGTCGGGTGCCCAGCGGGCTGTTCATCCTCACCGTGCGCCACCAGGGGCAGGAAACCGGCATGCTGGCCTCCTGGGTGATGCAGGCCGGGTTCGAGCCCCCCACTGTGACCATCGCCGTGAAAAAGGGACGCTACGTGGCCCAGTGGCTGCTGGAAAAGGCTCCCGCGGTGCTCAACCTCGTGGCCGAAGGCCAGGGGAACCTGCTTTCGCACTTTGGCCGGGGGTTCAAGCCGGGGGAGGATGCCTTCGGAGAACTGAAACTCTTCCGCACCCGGGAAGGGGTGCCGGTGCTGGAGGATTGCCTGGGCCACTTGGAGTGCCGCGTGCTGGACCATGTGGACTCGCCCGACCACCACGTCTTCCTGGCCGAGGTGGTCGGCGGCCGCTTGCACCAAACGGGGGCCAAACCCTGGGTCCACGTGCGCAAAAGCGGGTTGCAGTATTGAGCCGGGAGCCGTCCCATGCTGCTGCAAGAGATCACTTTGAAAAACGTGCTGTCGTTTGGGCCCGAGGGCTTGACGCTGCCCCTGCGGCGGCTCAACGTGCTGATCGGTCCCAACGGCTCCGGAAAGTCGAATCTGCTGGAGGCGATCCGTTTGTTGCGCAGCTCGGCCACCGGGTTCAGTGATGTGTTCACCGGCCAGGGGGCAAGCCCCGTTGCCGATTGGCTCTGGAAAAAGCAACCCGGCACCGTGGCCACGATGGATGCGGTGATCGACTACCCGCAAGGAAAACTCCCCCTGCGGCACCACTTGGAGTTCACCGAGCAGAACGGGCAGTTTCATCTGGTGGCGGAGCGGATCGAGAATGCCCAGTCGTCCGCAAGCCATGACGAACCGTTCTTCTATTATCGCTTTCGGCGTGGGCACCCGGTGCTGCTTGTCGGCCAGGGAAAACAGCGGCAACTGGTTCCCGAATCCCTGGCCCCGGACGAATCCATCCTTTCCCAGCGCAGGGACCCGGACCAGTATCCCGAGCTGGGCTATCTGGCCTCGCACTACCAGCAGGTGCGCATTTACAACCAGTGGTCCTTCGGCCGGTATAGCGTCTTTCGCCAGCCCCAGGACGCTGCCTTGCGGCGCACCCCGCTGGCCGAAGATTTTTCCAACCTAGGTCTGTTTCTCAACTACCTGCGGACCGATCCACAAACCCGAGAGACGCTGCTGGAACATTTGCGCGACTTGTACTCGGACTTGCAGGAAGTGGACGTGGAAGTGCGCGGGGGCACCGTCGAGCTTTACGTGCTGGAGCAGGACAAGCCGCCCGTTTCGGCCAAACGGCTCTCCGACGGCACGCTCCGTTACCTGGCCCTGCTGGCCATTTTGCTGGACCCGCAGCCGCCAGCACTTGTGTGCATCGAGGAGCCGGAGCTGGGCCTGCATCCGGACCTACTGCCCAAGCTGGCCGATCTGCTGGTAGATGCCTCCGAGCGGATGCAACTGATCGTCACCACCCACTCGGATATTCTGGTCGATGCGTTCACAGAGCGGCCCGAGGATGTGGTCGTTGTGGAACGCCCTCAGTCGGAAAGCCGCTTCCACCGCCTGGAAAAAAGCGAGCAGTTGCAGCGCTGGCTGCAGCAATATCGCCTGGGACAGCTTTGGCTCGAAGGTGAACTGGGAGGTACGCGCTGGTAATGGCACGCATTTACCTGGAAGGGGGTGGACGGGGCAAGGACCTGAGAGTGCGCTGCCGCCGGGGATTCCGCGAACTATTGGAACGCTGTGGCTTCCAACAACGCATGCCGCGGTTGGTGGCTTGCGGGGGCCGGAAAGAGGCGTATGATCGCTTTGCCGGTCAAAACCTGGGCTCAGGCGAGTATCTGGCCCTGTGGGTCGATAGCGAACAGCCCGTGCAGGCGCTGCACCAGCCCTGGGCCCACGTACAACAGCACGACGGCTGGGCCGTCCCCCCGGAAGCAACCGATGACAATCTGCTGCTGGCGGTCACCTGCGTGGAAAGCTGGCTGGCCGCCGACCCGGAAACCATGCGGCGGTTCTTCGGCTCCGGCTTTCGGCCGCAAAAACTCCCTGCAGCCCGGGCGATCGAAGCCACCGACGCCCAAACCACCGCAACCCAACTGCAGCAGGCCACCGCTGGCTGCAAGCAACCCTACCGCAAGGGCAAGACGACCTTCGAGCTTTTGGGCCGGCTTGATCCGCAGAAACTGCGCACTCTTCCCGGTTTTCGGCGCTGCCTGGAGGTGCTGCAAAGAAACTTGTGAAAAAACGCGTTTTTGCTTTCTTTCCGCCAAATGAAAACAAGGCAACTCGCCCCATGACCACAACCGATCTGCTGCCGCTGGTGGAAGAGCTGGAAGGGCTGCTCGGGCCGGAGAACGTGCTGGCCCAGCACGCCGAGCTGGTGGTCTATGAGTGCGACGGCTACGTGGTGGAAAAAAACGTGCCCGATGTGGCCGTCTTTCCCCGCACCACCGAGGAGGTGAGCCAGGTGGTGCGGCTATGCAACCGCTTCGGCGTGCCGTTTTTGCCCCGGGGGGCGGGCACCAGCCTGGCCGGGGGAGCCTTGGCCGCAGGCGGCGGGGTGATGCTCGTGCTGACGCGGATGCGCGACATTCTTCACATTGATCTGCGCAACCGCTTCGCCGTGGTGGAGCCAGGGGTGGTCAACATCTGGCTCACTCACGCTTTGCGCGGCACCGGGTTCCACTACGCTCCCGACCCTTCCAGCCAGGGAGCCTGCACCATCGGCGGCAACGTGGCCACCAATTCCGGCGGGCCGCACACGCTCAAATACGGCGTGACCACCAATCACGTACTGGCCCTGGAAGTGGTGCTACCGGATGGTTCGATACACCAGCTCGGCTCCCCGGCTCCCGACTCGCCGGGGCTGGACCTGGTGGGCACGCTCGTAGGAAGCGAAGGCACGCTGGCCATTGTTACCAAGGTGTGGGTGCGGCTGACGCGCGACCCGCAGGGCTACCGCACACTGCTAGGCATCTTCGATTCGGTCGATCAAGCCACGGAGACGATCACGCAGATCATCGCCGCGGGGATCGTGCCGGCGGCCCTGGAGATGATGGACCAGGGCATTCTCGAAGCGGTGGAAGAAGCGTTCCACTTCGGTTTTCCGCTGGATGCCCAGGCCATCTTGCTCATCGAAGTGGACGGGCTGGAAGCCGGGCTGGACGCCCAGCGGGACCGCATCGAACAAATCTGCCGTCGCTGCGGGGCCCGGGAAGTCCGCCAGGCGGCCGACGCCCAGGAGCGGGCCAAACTGTGGAAGTGCCGCAAGCAGGCCTTCGGGGCCGTGGGCCGGCTCAGCCCCAGCTACTGCACCCAGGACGGCGTGGTGCCGCGTTCCAAGCTCCCGCATATCCTGCGGCACATTTACCAGGTGGGCAGCAAGTACGGCCTGCGGATCGTCAACGTGTTCCACGCCGGGGACGGAAACATCCATCCCATTCTGCTGTTCGACGAACGCGATCCGGACCAGGTGCGGCGTGTGCTTCGGGCCAGCGAAGAGATCCTGGAAGAATGCCTGGCCTGCGGCGGAAGTGTCACCGGCGAGCACGGCATCGGCGTGGAAAAGATCAACTTCATGCCGCGGATGTTCTCGCCTGAGACGATCCAGGCCATGACCCGGATGCGCCAGGCGCTGAACCCCGAGGGACGCTTAAGCCCCCACAAAATGCTGCCCACGGCCGGGGCCTGCTCCATCGAGCAGGTGCACCCGGGCCGGCGGGCGGCGCTGTAGCGCACCGGGAGGAGCTGTCCCCGGCAAGGCGTTTCCCTGACAATCCCTTTGCTTTCCACACCCAGGACCATGACCACTACCCAGTTGCCGCTGCCTGTTGCCAAGGAATGCAAGCCCGCTGGTGCGGAAGAGCTGGCCCGGGCCATCGCCCAGACGGCTCAGGAGAATATGCCGGTTTACCCCTGCGGCGGCGGGAGTAAGCAGCACTGGGGCTTGCCGCCGCGGGAGCCGGGGCTGCTGCTCTCCACGGCCGGGATGGATCGGGTGATCGACTACCCTTGGGAAGATATGACCATCACCGTGCAGCCGGGCATCACGCTCAGCCGACTGGCCCGCCACCTGGCCCAACACGGCCAGCACCTGCCCGTGGATGTGCCTCGGCCCCAGGTGGCCACGCTGGGCGGGGCGATTGCGGCCAATTGCAGCGGGCCGCGCCGCTTCGGCTACGGCACACTGCGCGACTACGTGATCGGCATCGAGGCCGTGGATGGCCTGGGCCGACCGTACCAGGCCGGCGGGCGAGTGGTGAAAAACGTGGCCGGGTACGACTTCTGCAAGCTGCTCGTCGGCTCCTGGGGGACCGTGGGCGTGGTGACCCAGGTGACGCTCAAGGTGCCGCCTGCTCCGCAGGAGCGGGCCATGCTGCTGCGGCACCTGCGCGGGTGGAGCGAAGCCGAGGAGGTGCTCCAGGAGCTGAACACGCACCCGGCCCAGCCGGTGGCCGTGGAACTGCTGGCCGGCCCCGGCTGGCAAGAGCTACTGCAAGAAACTGCTGCGGGTCCGGAAACGGTGGCCGGGCTGCTGGTGGTGCTGGAAGGCACGCAGGAAGAAGTCGCCTGGATGAGCCAAGAGCTTGCCCGGGGATGGGAATCCCAGGGAGCGAGCCTGGCCACCCTGCCCGAAGCAAGACAAGAGCTGCTTTGGCCGCAACTGGTGGATTTTCCGCTTGCCGGGCGCGGCGTGGCCACCGTGCAGGCCACCATGCTCTCCAGCCAGGTGGTGCCGTTTGTGCGGGAGCTTTTGGAGCACGCAGCGCAGGCTACGGTGCTGGCCCATGCGGGAAGCGGCGTGGTGCTGGCCCATCTGGAGGGGCTTTCCGAGGCGGATGTTTCGCCGCTTGTGCTGCGGCGGCTTCAGCCGGCGGCCCGGGCAGGGCAGGGCAGCGCCTGGCTGCTGGGCGCTGCCGCGGGCGTGGAACGCACGCACCAGCTTTGCTGGGGCGGCTGGCCCCCGGGCACAGAGCTGATGCAGCGGGTGCTGGAGCAGTTCGACCCCCGGCGCGTGCTCAACCGCGGACGGTACGTGGTGTAGCTGTGGCTCCGGTGAGCCCCGAGCTTTGTACGTGTTTAGCGTGCTCTCAATGATTTGTGTTTGTGCTGGAGGAGCTCACTTGTGAGGAAGCGCCTGAACAAAACCAGCACTCTTTGCCACTCCTGCGGCTCGGCGAGAGCCTCGCCCTCCCAGTTGTGCCAATCGACGCTTGTTCTGGCTCCGGCATCGGAGCGGGAGCTCCTTGGGAGGGCAAACCTCCTGGTGAGCCGCAGGTCCACCGGGCGCGTTGTTTACCACAAACACGTTTTGTTCTTGATCGGTGCGGAAGCACCTTGCGCAAGTCGCAAGCCGCAAGTCGCAAGCCGATTCTGTTTCTCCCCGCACTGACGTGCGAGGCTCTGGCTCCCCAAGCCCCCAAGCCTCCACGCCCTCCCCCCGCTTACGCGGGGGGCTCTTTGCCCAAGACCCACGACCCAAGACCCAAGACAGCGCAAGCCGATTCATCCCTCCATGTCTCTACGGCGGCGGAGCCGGTGGCTGGCCGTCGTCCACGGTGAGCATCTGCCGCACCATGGCCGGGTCGGTCTGGTCGGACAAAAACAGCACGTGGCCGGAAAGTGTGGCCACGTGGGCTCCCCGGGGGTGGTAGCTGGAGATGCCCACGGCTGTGCCGGAATTGACGAAAAAGTCCAGCTCTTGTTCGTCCAGTTCCTCCGGTTTCATCCACGGCACTTGCTTGTTGGCCGACTCCACCAGCAACACGGTCACCTGCGCAGGATCGGTCAACTCGTCCAGGCGGCGCCCCTTGGCCCCGGTAAAGGCCATCCTTGGACCTACGACCACCAGGTAGCTGGTCTGTCCGGCATCCCCAGCCCGGGTGGGACAGGAAAACTCCGCGGGCATCCGGTCGTGGAACTGCCGGTTGTGCGGGCTGTCCCACGGCTCTTCCAGCCGGATTTCTTCGTACAGGTAATCGTAACCTAGATAAGGCAAAATCAGCACCCGCCAGCTGTGCAAGCGGCGGCCTTGTTCGTCGGTGGTCCAGGCAGGGGGGAGACGGCCGTGTTCCTGCTCGTAGGCGGCCAGAGCCGCCAGCAGCCGCTGCAGGTTTTTTTCACAGTCGGCAGCCTCTTGCCTTGCCCAACGCTGCTGGAGCCAGGAGCCCCATTGCAGCCAGCCCCCGATCAGGCAAAGCCCCAACAGCACCACGGCTCCCAGCCCCAGTACGCTCCAGGCCCAGGGCACCCGGTCCGGCACCACCACCTCCACCCCCTGGCCTCGCGGATCGGGGATTCGCACCGGCCGACCACAACCGGCACAGGGCCCTTCCTGCCCGGCCTGCTCCAAGCCGACCAGGGACTCGTGCCCGCAGTGCGGGCAAACGAAGCGAAACTCCGCAGCCTCTTTCGCCATCGCTTCAGGTTCCGTTCCCGCGTGCTCGGGCATGGGGAGTCGCCCCCGTGGCCGCAATCAGCCTTGTTGCTCCAATCGCTGCTTGTACCAGCGACGGCACCGGTCGAAGAAAGCGTGGTATTCGGCCTGAGCGTAATCCGGGTACGTCCACGGCCAGCACTCCCAGCCGCTTTTGCGCCTATAGTGTAGCGTCACTTCGGCGAAAATGCCTTCGGCCAGGTAGATG